>CAMLFJ010000456.1 GCA_946479205.1 uncultured bacterium
GCGGCGGTCTGGGTGAGCAGGCCGCCGGCCAGCAGCATGTCGCGCTCGCGCGGGCTCAGGATCGCGCGCATCCGGAAGCGCGCGCCGGTGCGCCGGTTCGTCACCGTGACGGCGCTGCCCGCCGCGAGGCTCTCGCGCAGGTTCTCGAAGTCGAGCACGTCGTCGCGCTCGATGGTGTCGGCGTCCGCCGGGTTCTCGAACTCGAGCGGCGCGATACCCCAGTTGATCAGGTTGGAGCGGTGGATGCGGGCGAAGCTCTTGGCCAGCACCGCGCGCACCCCCAGGTGCAGCGGGGAGAGCACCGCCGCCTCGCGCGAGGAGCCCTGGCCGTAGATCTCGCCGCCCACGATGACCCCGCCGCCCGCGGCGCGGGCGCGCGCGACGAAGTCGGGATCCACGTTGCGGAAGCAGAACTCGGCGATCGCGGGCACGTTGGAGCGGAACATCAGCACCGCGGTGCCGGAGGGCGAGATGTCGTCGGTGGAGACCTTGTCGCCGAGCTTGATGAGCACCGGCGCGCTCAGCCGCTCCTCGGTCGGGACCCCGCGCGGCACCGGCTTGATGTTGGGCCCCTTGAGGACTTCCGTCCCCGCCGCCTCCGACGCCGACAACGGCGGGATCAGCCCGGCCGCCGAGGCCAGCAGCGTGGCCGGCCAGTGCCGCTCGGGCGGGGCGCCGGCTTTTCGAGGGTCGCTGATCCTTCCGGTCAGGGCGGACACCGCGGCGGTCAGCGGGGAGCACAGGTAGACGGAGTCGTCCCGCGTGCCGCTCCGGCCCGGGAAGTTGCGGTTGAAGGCGCGCAGGCTGCGCCCACCCGAGGCCGGCACGTGGCCGATGCCCGCGCAGGCGCCGCAGGTCGGCTCGGAGATCGTGGCGCCCGCCGCGAGCAGGGTCGCGAGCAGGCCCTCGCGCGCCATCACCTCGAGGATGCGGTGGCTGCCCGGGAAGACCACGAGGGAGACCGACGGCGCCACCGTGCGGCCCTCGAGGACGCGGGTCACCGCCTGCATGTCCTCCCACGAGGAGTTGGTGCAGGAGCCGACCATGACCTGCTCGATCTCGAGCCCCTCGACCTCGGAGACCGGGACCACACGATCCGGCGACCCGGGCATGGCGACCAGCGGCTCGAGGCTGCCGAGATCCAGCTCGATCCGGTCGTCATACTCCGCGTCGGGGTCCGGGGCCAGCGGCCGCCAGTCGGCCTCGCGCCCGAGGAGCCGGAAGTACTCGCGGGTGGCCTCGTCCGACGGGAACACGCTGGTGGTCAGCGTCAGCTCGGCGCCCATGTTGCAGATGGTGGCCCGCTGGGGCAGGGAGAGCGTCGCCGCGCCGGGCCCGCCATATTCGAAGATGCGGCCGCTGCCCCCGCGTACCGTGTAGCGGCGCAGCAGCTCCATGATCACGTCCTTGGCCGAGACCCACGGCCGGAGCCGGCCGGTGAGCCACACCGAGGTCACGCGCGGCATCACCACGTGATACGGCCCGCCGCCCATGGCCACCGCCACGTCGAGGCCGCCCGCGCCGATGGCCAGCATGCCGGTCGAGCCGCAGAGCGGGGTGTGGCTGTCGGTGCCCAGCACGAACTGGCCGGGGACGCTGAAGGACTCGAAGTGCACCTGGTGGCAGATGCCGTTGCCCGGCTTGGAGAACCAGGCGCCGTACCGGCCCGCCGCGGTCTGGAGATACCGGTGATCGTCCGAGTTGCGGGAGTCCACCTGGTAGACGTTGTGGTCGATGTAGGCGACCACCTTGGACGGCCGCACGCGCGGGAAGCCCATCGCCTCGAACTGGAGGAACGCCATCGTTCCGTTGGTGTCGGTGAGCAGCGCCTGGTCCACCCGGAGCCCGATCTCCTCGCCGGCGACCGTCTTGCCGGAGACCAGGTGGGCTTCCAGGAGCTTGCGCGTGAGGCTCTGGCCCATCAGCTCTATCGCTTCTCGAGTGGGACGAAGGGGCGGCGGGCGTGGCCTTTGTAGTCCGCCCGGGGGCGGATCAGGCGGTTGTCGTCGTACTGCTCGAGCAGGTTGGCGGTCCAGCCCGCGATCCGCGCGGCCGCGATCACCGGGGTGAACAGATCCACCGGGATGCCGATCGAGTAGAAGAGCGGCGCCGAGTAGAAGTCCACGTTGGGGATGAGACGCTTGGTGGCCTGCACCTTGGCGTGGAGCGCGACCGCGAGGTCGTACCAGAGGGCCTGGCCGGACTGGCGGCAGGCCGCCTCCGCGAGCCCCTTCAAGATGGTCGCGCGCGGATCGCCCGCGGTGTAGACGCGGTGGCCGAAGCCCATCAGTCGCCGCTTCTCCCCCATCGAGCGCTCCACGAAGCGGTCCACGTTGTCGAGCGTGCCCACCTCGAGCAGCGTGCGCATCACCGCCTCGCCCGCGCCGCCGTGGAGCGTGCCCTTCAGCGCGCCGACCCCGCCCGCCACCGCCGAGTGCATGTCGGAGAGCGTCGCCGCGATGACGCGGGTGGTGAACGTCGAGGCGTTCAGCTCGTGCTCGGCGTAGAGGGTGAGACTCGCGTCCACCGCGCGGGTGGTGACCGCGCTCGGCGCCTCCCCGTTGAGCATGTACAGGAAGTTGGCCGCGTGGGAGAGCTCCTTCGACGGCGGCACCGGCGCGAGGCCGTTCCGCACCCGATGGTGGGCGCAGATCGCGGTGGTGAACTGACTGGTCAGCCGCACCGACTTGCGCAGGTTGGCCGCGCGGGAGTTGTCGGTGGCGTCCGGATCGTGCATGCCGAGGATCGCGACGGAGGCCTGGAGCACCCGCATCGGATCGGTGTCGCGTGGCATGAGGGCGAAGGCGCGGACCAGGGCGTCGGGAATGGGCCGCGCCGCCGCGAGCTCGGCCTGGAACTTCTCGCGCGGGGTCCGCGCGGGCAGCTCGTCGTGCCACAGCAGGTAGGCGACGTCCTCGAAGGTGGCCTGTCGCGCGAGCTCGTCGATGTCATAGCCGCCGTAGGCGAGGCGGCCGTTCCGGCCGTCCAGATCGCAGAGCCGCGTCTCGGCCGCGACCACGCCTTCCAGGCCCCGGATGAGCTGGCTGCCCTCGGTCATCGGTGACTCCTCTCGGAACGGTGAGTGCCCGGCCGAGCGCATCCGTGAGCCAGCCTGGCGCAGTTGACGGTATACCGCGGCTCGGCCCCGCGCAAGAGCGTAGGTGGCGGACGCGCGCCGGAGTAGAATCGTCACGGGCCATTGCCGGTCGTAGCCATGAGCCAAGACTCATCGAGCCGTTCCGGAACCACGGTCGGCACCGCCGGCCCGCCCGTCTCGTCCCGTCTCGCCGCCCTCCGCCGCGCGTGGCCCGCCTACGTCGTGCTCGCGTGCACGCTGCTGCTCACGTTCGGCGCGTGGCGCTACGCCGAGCGCACGGTGCGGGCCAACGAGCAGGAGCGCTTCGACCGGGTGGTGGCGATGAGTCGTGCCGCGATCGACCGGCGGCTCGAGTCCTACCTGCAGATCCTGATGGGAGTGCGCGCCCTCTTCGC
>CAMLFJ010000457.1 GCA_946479205.1 uncultured bacterium
CCGCGGAGCCAAGGAGGTCGGCGGGCGCTCGATCGGCTGCAACATCGAGCTGCCGCACGAGCAGCGGCCGAATCCCTACGTCGACCGCTTCGTCACCTTCCGCCACTTCTTCGTCCGCAAGGTCATGCTGGTGAAGTACTCCTACGCCTTCATCGCGCTGCCCGGCGGGTTCGGCACGCTGGACGAGATGTTCGAGATCGCCACGCTCGTGCAGACCGGCAAGGTCCGCGAGTTTCCTCTCGTGCTCATGGGGCGCGAGTACTGGCGCCCGCTCACCGACTTCGTGCGCAACCGGCTGCTGGTGGAGGGCACCATCGATCCGGGCGACGAGCAGCGGCTGCAAGTGACGGACTCGCCCGAGGAGGCGGTGGAGCTGGTCGCGGGCGTGGCGATGCGGCGCTTCGGTCTCAGCTACGGGCCCCAGGCGCGCCGACGGTGGTACCTCGGGGAGTAGGCTCGAATGCTTGACCCCCATCCGGCCCCTTGCTAGCGTAACCACGCCGCATGCCGACCACACGGCCGACCCAGAACTGGAGATCATCCATGAAGACGTGGCCCACCCGCCTCATCGTTGCCTTCTTCTTGAGCATCGTCGCCATCGGCCCGCCGCCGGCCGCGTTCGCCCAGGCCCCGATCAAGATCGGCCTGGTGCAGGGCTTCACCGGGCCGCTCGAGGTCTACGCCAAGCAGGCGAAGCGCGGGTTCGAGCTGGGGCTCGATTACGCCACCGGCGGCAAGAACGAGCTGCTCGGCCGCAAGATCGTGATCATCGAGGAGGACGACCAGCTCAAGCCGGACGTGGCCAAGCAGAAGGTCACCAAGCTCTACGGCGACGAGAAGGTGGACCTGGTGGTGGGAACCACGTCGAGCGCGGCGGCCCTCGCGATCCTGCCGGTGGCCGCCGAGTTCAAGAAGGTCCTGATCGTGGAGCCCGCGGTGGCGGACAGCATCACCGGGGAGAGCTGGAACCGCTACGTCTTCCGCACCGGGCGCAACTCGAGCCAGGACGCCATCGCCAACGCCCTCGCGGTCGCCAAGCCGGGCGTGTCGATCGCCACCATCGCCCAGGACTACGCGTTCGGCCGCGACGGGGTCGCGGCCTACAAGGCGGCGGTCGAGAAGGCGGGGGCCAAGGTCGTGCACGAGGAGTACACGCCCACCACCGCCACCGACTTCACCGCGCCGATCCAGAAGATCATCGGGGCGCTCAAGGACAAGAGCGGGCCCAAGTACGTGTTCGTGATCTGGGCGGGCAAGGGCGGACCGTTCGGGCAGCTCGTGGACAATCGCCTCGACAAGTACGGCATCACGCTGACCAGCGGCAGCAACGTGCTCGACGCGCTCAAGGCGATGAAGGAGGGCAAGCTCGAGGGCATGGTGGGCGGCGCCTACTACTACTACGAGATTCCCAAGAACCCGGTGAACGACTGGCTGGTCCGCGAGCACATGAAGCGCTTCAACGAGCCGCCCGACTTCTTCACCTGCGGCGGTTTCGCGGCCGCGATGGCGGTGGTGGCCGGGATCCAGAAGGCGGGCGGGACCGACACCGAGAAGCTGATCGCCGCGATGGAGGGCCTCGAGTTCCAGACGCCCAAGGGCAAGATGATCTTCCGCAAGGAGGACCACCAGGCGCTCCAGAGCATGTACTCCTTCAAGATGGTGGCGAAGCCGGACGTGGCGTGGCTGGTGCCGACGCTGGTTCGCGAGCTGAGCCTGCAGGAGACCGCGCCCCCGATCATGAACAAGCGATGACGACCGTCACCCGCGTCGCGCTCAAGCACGACCTTTCGCTCGCGGTCGCGGAGTGGCCGGGGACCGGCAAGGGCCCGGGGGTGGTCTGCGTCCACGGGCTGACCGCGAACCACACCTGCTGGGCGAGCGTGGCCGACGTGCTCGCGCCCGCCCACCGGCTGATCGCCTACGATCTCCGGGGGCGGGGCGAGAGTGACAAGCCCGAGACGGGCTACAGCCTGGCGCACCACTGCGAGGACCTGCTCGGGCTCCTCGATCACTTCGGCCTCAAGAAGGCGGTGCTGGTGGGCCACTCCCTGGGCGCTCACATCGCGGTCCGCTTCGCGGCGACCCATCCCGAGCGGGTGGCCAAGCTGGTGCTGGTGGACGGGGGCCTCGACGTGCGGCACGAGGTGCTCGAGTCGCTGCGGCCGGCCATCAACCGCCTCGGGGTCGAGTTCCCCTCGCTCGAGATGTTCCTGGGCTTCGTGCGCATGCTGCCGATGTTCGAGGGGCGCTGGAACGACTACCTCGAGCGCTACTTCCGCTACGACGTCGAGGAGCTGCCCGCGGGCACCGTGCGCTCCAAGGCGGCGCGCCACGCCATCGAGGAGGAGATCGGCAACCTCGAGCGCGAGCGGCTGTGGGTGTATCACCACCAGATCAAGGCGCCCACCCTGGTCTTCCGCGCGCCCGACGGGCTGCTCGCCCCCACCGACTGCCTGATGACCCAGGACGAGGCGGAGGCGATGGCCCACGCGATCCCCCGCGCCAAGCTGGTGGTGGTGCCCGGGACCAATCACTACACCGTGCTGCTGGGGCAGCACCCGAAGGTGAAGAACGCCCTGCGGACGTTCCTCAAGGGGACCTAGCACGGCGTCGGCTCCGGTCCTCTCCACCCGCGACCTCACCATCCGCTTCGGAGGCCACGTCGCGGTGGACCACGTCACCCTCGACGTGGCCCCTCACTCGCTCAAGTCCATCATCGGCCCCAACGGGGCGGGCAAGACTACCGTATTCAACCTGCTGAGCGGGCAGTACCGGCCGAGCGAGGGACGGATCCTGTTCAAGGGCCGCGACATAACGAGCCGGGGGGCGGCGGCGCGAACCCGGCTCGGCATCGGGCGGTCCTTCCAGCTCACCAACATCTTCCCCACGCTGACCGTGCTCGAGAACGTGCGGCTCGCGGTGCAGGCCCACCGCGGGCTCGGCTTCACCGCCTGGCGCGACTACCGGAGCTTTCCGGACCTGGAGGACGCGGCGTATCGGCTGCTCGAGAGGGTGCTGCTCGCGACGAAGTGGGCGGCCCCGGCCGGCGCGCTCGCCCACGGCGAGAAGCGGAAGCTCGAGCTGGGCATCCTGCTCGCGCTCGAGCCCGAGGTGCTGCTGCTGGACGAGCCCACCGCGGGGATGTCGCTCGAGGAGGTGCCCGCCATCACCGGGCTCATCGAGGCCATCCGGGTCCGCCGGGACCGGACCATCCTGCTCGTCGAGCACAAGATCGACATGGTGATGGCGCTCTCCGACTCGATCGCGGTGCTGAAGGACGGTCGGCTCATCGCCGACGGCCCGCCCGCCCTCGTGAGCGCGAGCGCGGAGGTGCAGGCCGCCTATTGGCGAAAGACGTTCGCTACGCTCACGTCCCAAGCCGAGGAAGTCCGGGCGCTTTCAACCATGGTGACGGCCGCTGCAGCCGAGCCGATCAAGGCGCATGTGACAAACGGCATGGAGGAGATGCGCAAGGTTCAAAC
>CAMLFJ010000458.1 GCA_946479205.1 uncultured bacterium
GGCCGGGGCCGCGCCGGCAGCCGCTCCCGCCGCGCCCAGGCCTGAGCCGGTGGAGCCCGCGGCGTCGACAGCCCGCGCGCCCGTCTCCGCCCCCTCGCCGCCGGAGCCCGCGGCCCCGCCCGCTCTCGTCATCGTCCCTGGGCCGGTGCCCGAGCCCGCGGCGGCAACTCCGGCGCTGCCCGCCCCGGCGGGGCCCACCAGCCCATCGACGATCCCCGCGCCCCCCGACGGACGCGGCCAGGCCTCCGAGAGCGCGACCGCGTCGGGCCCCGGGGGCGGGGGCGGCGCGCCGTCGCGCGGCGATGCTGGCCGGGGACCGGGAGGCGGTCCGGGCTCGCCCCTCGCGCTCGCGATGCCGGGGACGGGCGGCCCCGGCGCCGCGCCCGAGTACGGCCCGTACCTCCGGCAGTTCCGCCAGCGCGTCCAGGAGAGCCTGATCTACCCGCTCGCGGCCCGCCGCCAGGGACTCGGGGGCACAGTGGAGCTACACGTGTGGCTCGAGGCCACGGGGCGGGTGCGCGACGTCCAGGTCGCGCGCTCCTCATCGCACGCCGTGCTGGACGACGCCGCGGTCGAGACCATCCGCCGTGTCGGGCCCGTCCCGTTCCCCGAATCGCTCCCGCGCCGGCCGCTGCTGATCCGGATCCCGCTCGTCTACGAGCTGCGATGAGCCGATCCGTCGATCGGCGATCTGCCCATCGGCCATCTGGATGACGCTCCTGGCGCTGGCGGTCGCGCTGGATCTCTTCGTCGGGGACCCGCCGAATCGCTGGCACCCGGTGGCGTGGATCGGCCGGCTCATCGCGCTCGCCCGCGCGCGGGCACCGCGCTCGCCCGAGGATCTCGCGCTCTACGGCACCTTCCTGATCCTGATCGTGGCCGGCCTCGCCGCGGGCGGCGCGCTGATCGCGCAGGCCCTCCTGGGCGAGCTGCCCGGCCCGGCCGCGGCGCTCGCCCAGGCCTGGCTGCTCAAGTGCAGCTTCTCGCTGAGCGCGCTCTTCGCCGCGGTGGAGATCGTGCGCGGGCACCTGGTGGCCGGCGATCTCGAGGGGGCCCGCCGCCAGGTCGCCTGGCATCTGGTCAGTCGTGACACGAGCGGGCTCGACGAGGGTGCGGTGGCCTCCGCCGCGGTCGAGTCGCTCGCCGAGAACCTCACCGATGGGCTCGTGGCGCCGCTCTGCTTCTACGTGGCGGGCACGCTGATGGGCGGCGTCGCGGGCGGGCTGGCGCTGGCGTGGGCCTACCGCGCGGTGAACACCGCCGACGCCATGATCGGCTATCGCCGCGACGAGCTCGAGTACCTCGGGCGCGCCACCGCGCGCACCGACGACGTCGCCAACTATGTGCCCGCGCGGCTGGCCGGCGCGGCCCTGATCGCGGGCGCCGGGCTCGCGCGCGAATCGGCCGCGGGAGCCGCGCGCGCGCTGCGCCGCGATGGGCGCCGCACCGAGAGCCCGAACGCCGGCCTGACCATGGCCGCGATGGCCGGCGCGCTGGGCGTCACCCTCGAGAAGCGCGGCCACTATCGCCTGGGCGATGGGCCGCCCCCCGATGTGGCCGCGATCGATCGCGCGACGCGGGTGGCGCGCTGGACGAGCGCGCTCTGCGTGGCCGTGGCCGCGCTCGCGCTGGCGGCGCGCCGGTGAGCCGCGGGCGCGCCCGGGCCATCATGCTGCAGGGCACCGGCTCGCACGCCGGCAAGACGGTGCTGGTCGCGGGCCTCTGCCGGCTCCTGGCCCGTCGCGGCCTCCGCGTGCGGCCGTTCAAGTCGCAGAACATGTCGCTCAACGCCCACGTCGCGGCCGACGGCGGGGAGATGGGGTGGGCGCAGGTGATGCAGGCCGAGGCCGCGGGCGTTCCGGCCCGCGTCGAGATGAACCCGATCCTGCTCAAGCCTCGCGCGGAGGCGCGCAGCCAGGTGATCCTGCTCGGGCGGGCGCTGCGGGAGGCCGACGCCGCCGGCTACTACCGGCTCACGCCCCGGCTCTGGCCGGCGGTGCGGCGGAGCTACGAGACGCTGGCCCGGGAGGCCGACGTGGTGGTGATCGAGGGGGCGGGGAGCCCCGCCGAGCCCAACCTGATGCGCCGCGACCTGGCGAACATGCGGGTCGCGCGCCTGGCCCGCGCGCCCGTCCTGGTGGTCGGCGACATCGATCGCGGCGGCGTCTTCGCGAGCCTGCTCGGCACCATGATGCTGCTGCCGCCCGCGGACCGGCGGCGCGTGCACGGCTTCGTCATCAACAAGTTCCGGGGCGACGCCTCACTCCTCGCGCCCGCGGTGCGCGACCTCGTCCGCCGCACCCGCACCCCCGTCGTCGGAGTGGTGCCGTTCCTGCCGCGCCTCGGGCTGCCCGAGGAGGACTCGGTTGCGCTCGAAGCCGTCCCGCCGGCCGCCCGCGGGGGAGTGCGCGTGGTGGTGGTTCGCCTGCCCCACATCGCAAACTTCACCGACTTCGCGCCGCTCGAGGCCGAGCCGGGCGTCGACCTGGTCTACGCCGAGGAGCCGGGCACGCTGGCAGGCGCGGCGCTGGTGATCCTGCCGGGCTCCAAGGACACGATCGCGGATCTCCGTGCGCTCAAGGCGCGAGGCTTCGCCGCCGCCCTCGCGGCGCATCGCGCCCGGGGGGGCTTCGTGCTGGGCGTCTGCGGCGGCTACCAGATGCTCGGCCGCACGGTCGCCGACCCGCACGGCGTCGAGAGCGGCGGGGAGGAGACGGCCCTCGGGTGGCTGCCGGTCCGGACCACGCTCGCGCGCGAGAAGATCACCCGGCGCGTGCGCGCCCGCTGGCGGCCGGACGGGCCCCGCGTCGAGGGCTACGAGATCCACGCGGGGGTGATCGCGGCCGACGGGCCCGCGCGGCCGCTCCTCGACGTCGAGGGTGAGGCCGAGGGCTGCGCCTCCGCCGACGGGCGCGTGTGGGGCACGCACCTGCACGGGCTCCTCGAGTCCGGCCCGGCACGCCGGCACGTGCTCGAGTGGGCGCGCGGGGCCTCCGCCCTCGCGGAGGCGCCCGCGCCACCCGATCATCGCGCGCTGCGCGAGGTCGCCTACGACCGCCTCGCGGACGCGCTCGCCGCTGCGCTCGATCCGAGCGTGCTGCGCGGCCTCGGCGTCGCGTAAGCGCGCGAAAATTCTTCGCTCGTCCCCAGGTCGGGGGGTATCATTCTCTATCGCCGCCGGCACGGCGGCGTTCTGTGTCTTTGAACATCACCGATCATCTGACGAACGCATTGAGGCACGCGCTCGACGCCGCCGGGTTGCCCGCACCCACCGAGGTGCAGTGGGAGATCCCGCGTGAAGCGCGGCACGGCGACTATGCGACCAATGCGGCGATGGCGCTGGCGCGCGAGGCTCGCCGCCCCCCCCGCAAGATCGCCGAGGCCGTGGTGGCCAACTTCCCGAAATCGGAGGTCGTCGAGCGCCTCGAGATCGCGGGCCCCGGGTTCCTGAACGTCTTCCTCTC
>CAMLFJ010000459.1 GCA_946479205.1 uncultured bacterium
CGCGGACGCGCAGGGCAAGAGCGAGCTCGATCTCCTCGTCTACGCGTCCCGCCTGATCGGGGCCGAGACCACCCTCGTGGTGTGGGGCGGGGGCAATACCTCCGTCAAGCAGGACGAGCGCGATCACCGGAACCGGCCGACGCGTGTGCTGCGCGTGAAAGGCAGTGGCTCGGACCTCAAGTCCATCGCGACGAAGGATTTCCCTGGCGTCCGGATGGACGACGTGCTGGCCCTGCTCGAGCGGCCGGACATGGGCGACCAGGAGATGGTGGACTATCTCGCCCACGCGCTGCAGGAGCCCTCGAGCCCGCGCCCCTCCATCGAGACCCTGCTCCACGGCTTCCTGCCCGCGACCGCGGTGATCCACACCCACGCGGACGCGGTCGTCTCGCTCACCAACAACCACCGCAGCCGTGAAGTGCTCCGCGAGGTCTACGGAGAAGACGTGATCCCGCTCGCCTACCGTCGCCCCGGGTTCCTGATCTCGCGCGAGGTCGCGCAGACCTTCGCGGCGAACCCGAAGGCGCGCGCCCTGCTGCTCGAGAAGCACGGGACGATCTGCTGGGGCGCCACCGTCAAGGAGGCCTACCTCGCCACGATCGAGCTGATCAGCCGCGCGGAGGAGGCGATCGCCCATCGCGCGCGGGGCCGGGCGCGGTTCGGCGGCGTCGCGCTCGCGAGCCCGCCGGCGGCGGAGCGGCGGCGGGTCGCCCTCGAGGTGGCCCCCCACCTGCGCGGGCTCGTCGGGCGCGATCGGCGGCAGGTCCTCTTCTTCGACGACGCGCCGGACGTGCTGGAGTTTGCGGGCTCGCGGGAGGCGGAGGCCCTCTGCCGGATCGGCCCGGCCACCCCGGACCACACGATCTTCACCAAGCGGCTGCCGTGCTTCGCCCCGGTCGAGAACCCGGCGGATCCGGAGTCGGTCCGCGCCGGGGTCACCGCCGCGGTGGAGCGCTTCGTCGCCGACTACACCGCCCACTTCGAGGCGCACAACGACGGGAGCGGGGCCAAGCTCATGGACCCGTTCCCGCGGGTCGTCGTGGTGGGCGGGCTCGGCCTCTTCGCCACCGGCAAGGATCGGCGCACCGCCGGCATCGTCGACGACATCTACCACCACACGATCTCCGTCCTGGGCGCGGCCACCTCGTTCGGCGACTACGTCTCACTCACCGCCCGGGAGGCCTTCGACGTCGAGTACTGGCCGCTCGAGCTCTACAAGCTCTCGCTGGCCCCGCCCGAGAAGGAGCTGGCGCGCCGCATCGCGCTGGTCACCGGGGGCGCCAGCGGCATCGGGCGCGCGGCGGCCCAGCGGCTGGCCGCCGAGGGCGCGCACGTGGTGGTGACCGATCTGGACGCGGCGGGCGCGCGCAAGGCGGCCGAGGAGATCGTCGGCGCGGTGGGCTCCGGGCGCGCGGTGGGGCTCGGCCTCGACGTGACCAGCGAGGCCTCGGTGCGCGACGCCTTCGAGACCGCGGTGCTGAGCTATGGCGGCGTGGACATCGTGGTCTCCAACGCGGGGACCGCGCACTCCTCTCCGGTGGACCGCATGGAGCTCGCGGACTGGGAGCGCTCCTTCGCGGTGAACTCCACCGGGCACTTCCTGGTGGCGCGCGAGGGCATGCGGGTGCTGAAGGCCCAGGGGCTGGGCGGAGCGTTCGTCTTCGTGGCCACCAAGAACGTGATGTCGCCCGGCAAGGACTTCTCCGCGTACTCCGCGTCCAAGGCCGCCGAGGCCCAGCTGGCCAAGGTGCTGGCGCTCGAAGGCGGGCCCCACGGGATCCGGTCCAACATCGTGAACCCGGACGCGGTCTTCCGCGACTCGAAGCTCTGGTCCGAGGATGTGCGGCGCGAGCGGGCACGGGCCCAGGGCATCTCGGTGGAGGACCTCGAGGACTTCTACCGCAAGCGCAACATCCTCGCGCGGCCGATCCTGCCCGAGGACGTCGCGGAGGCGGTGCTCTTCCTGGCCTCCGACCGCTCGGCCAAGACCACCGGCTGCACGATCACGGTGGACGGCGGCGTGAAGGATGCCTTCCCCCGCTAGGATCATGGATCCGCTCGGCTCGCCTTCGGCTGCACCTCGCCAAGCGAAGTTCGGCGCGTTCCTCTCGCTCCACCCGCCGGAGGAACAGCTCGCGCTCGCCCGGCGCTGTGAGGAGCTGGGGCTCGACTCGCTGTGGACCGGCGACCACGTGTCGTTTCACGGCCCGATCTACGAGTCGCTGACCCTGCTGGCCGCCTACGCCGGGATCACCACGCGGATCAAGCTGGGCAGCGGCGTCTACCTGCTCGCCCTGCGCCAGCCGGCGGTCGTCGCCAAGATCACGTCCACGCTCGACGCGCTCTCTGGCGGCCGGCTCATCTTCGGGGTCGGGGTGGGCGGCGAGAACCCGAAGGAGTTCGAGGCCTGCGGCATTCCCCACACCGAGCGCGGGGCCCGCGTCACCGAGGGCATCGACGTGGTGCGGACGCTCTGGCGGGACACGCCGGCCTCGTTCAAGGGCCGCTTCACCGAGTTCGCGGGGGTGAGCATCGATCCCAAGCCGGTGCAGCGGCCGGGGCCGCCGATCTGGGTGGGGGGGCGCTCCGACGCGGCGCTGAAGCGCGCCGGGCGCCAGGGCGACGGCTGGGTGTCTTACGTCGTCCAGCCCGAGCGGTACGCCCAGAGCCTGGCCAAGATCCACGAGGCGGCCGAGCAGGCGGGCCGCCGCCTGGACGGGTTCGTGGCCGCCCACCTCACGTTCATCACGGTGGGCCGGGACTACGAGAGCGCCGAGCGGACCTGGGTGCGGATCCTCTCGCGGCGCTACGCGCAGGACTTCGGGCCGCTCGCCCGCAAGTACGGGGTCATCGGCACGCCCGAGCAGTGCGCCGAACAGCTCGACCGCTTCGCGCGCGCGGGCTGCCACTACTTCGTGATGAACCCCATCGGCGATCCCCAGGACGAGCGGGAGCAGCTCGAGGCCATCGCGAGCGAGGTCATCCCGCGCACCCAGACGGTGGCATGAAGCCGCGCGAGTGCAAGGCGGAAGTCGCCGCGGTGCGCGCGGTGACGCCCGAGATCATGGAGGTGGACCTGCGGGTGCTCGAGCCCGCCGAGTTCACCTTCGACGCGGGGCAGTGGATCTCGGTGCCCTTCGGCCCCAAGATCGTGCGCGCGTGGAGCATGGTCTCGCCGCCCACCCGCAAGGGCCTCACGCTCTCGATCGACGTGGCCCCCGGCGGCATCGGCTCGCAGTGGGCCCGCGGGCTCAAGCCGGGAGACCCGGTGCAGTTCAAGGGGCCGACCGGCGGCTTCGTGTTCAACCGCGCCGATTCACGGCGCGCCGTCTTCGTGGCCGAGGAGATCGGGGTCGTCCCGATCCGCTCGATCCTGACCCACCTCTACGAGACCGGCTACGGCCGGCCCACCGCGCTGATCTACTGGGCGCGCAACCCCGGCTGGCTTGTCT
>CAMLFJ010000460.1 GCA_946479205.1 uncultured bacterium
TTCAGACGTGTGCTCTTCCGATCTCGAGAGGTCGCCGACCTCGGCCACCACCCACTGCCAGAGCGCCGGCGCGTTCACGAAGCCCAGTACCCGGCTGGTGAAGGTGCATGCCTCGAACAGCTCGGCCGCCTCGGGCATCCGCGGCGAGAAGGCCAGATAGCCGATGCGCTCGCCCGGGATGGCCAGGGACTTGGACCATGAAGTGGCTATTACCGCGCGGGTCAGCAGGGGCGGCACCTCGGGCACCGCCACGTCGTCGAAGACGAGCGTGCGGTAGGGCTCGTCGCTGATGACCACGATCGGCTGGCCGGCTCGGCCGAGCATCGCCTCGATCTCGACGTAGGTCGACGCGGGATAGACGACGCCGCTGGGATTGTTCGGCGAGTTCAGGATGATGGCGCGCGTGCGCGGCGTGATCGCCGCCTCCAGCCGGGCCACGTCCGGCGTGAGATCGGCCTTCGGGGGCACCACGATCAGCCGGCCGCCGTAGTTCTCCGCGTAGAAAGTGTACTCGACGAAGAACGGGGCGACCGTGAGCACCTCGTCGCCCGGGTTGAGCAGCGCCTTCAGCACGGTGTTCAGCGCCGCGCCGGCGCCCACGGTCATGAGGACGTGGCCGGCCGTGTAGGCCAGCCCCGTGGCGGCGCGCAGCCGCCCGGCCACCGCCTCCCGCACGCGCGGGTGGCCGGCGTTGGGCATGTAGGCGTGCAGGTGGAGCTCGGGGCTGTCCAGCACCCGGCGGGCCGCGGCCAGCACGGCCGGAGGCGGCTCGATCTCCGGGTTGCCCAGCGTGAAGTCGAAGACCTTGTCGGCGCCCCGCTCCTGCTTGAGGCGCGCGCCCTCCTCGAACATCCGGCGGATCCAGGAGGCCTTTGCCAGATTGGCGGCGACCGCTTCGGCGACGATCATGCCGGGAGTATTCCTCAGGCCGACTTGAAGGCGTTCATCGCGGTCACGAGCGCCGGGGTGCCTCCGAAGAGGTAGGTGACCTCGACGGTCTCCAGGATCTCGGCGTCCGACGCTCCCGCGGCCCGGGCGCGATTGGCGATCGTCGCCACGCCGTCGGGGTGCGATTGCAGGGCGTCGACCAGCATCGTCATGAGGATCTTGTACTTGGCGGGGATGGCGCCGTCGCCCAGGATCCGCTCGCGCTGGGTCATGTAGGAGTCGACGAACTGCGGGTCGCGCTGCTGGAGGGGCACGATCCACGGTGGCAGCTGGGTTTGGGGCATGATGACCTCCCTCTCTCAAGATAGACGGTTGTACGTCATGAAGAGCACCCGCTCTCCGGCGAGGCTACCAGAGCTGGCGCGAGGCGAGTCGCGCGCCCTCGGCGAGGGCCCCCAGCTTCGCCCAGACGATGTCGGGGTCCACCGCGGCCTGGCCGACCCACGTGCCGAAGCCGCAATCGGTCCCGGCGATGACGTTCTCGCGTCCGACCAGCTGCGCGTACCGGCCGATTCGCTCGGCGACCAGCTCCGGGTGCTCGATGAAATTCGTCGTCGAATCGAGCACTCCAGGAATGATGACCTTGTCCGTGGGCAGCTTGACCCGCTCGAAGACCCGCCACTCATGCCCGTGCCGGGGGTTGGCCGCCTCGAAGGAGATGCCCTGGGGACG
This sequence comes from uncultured bacterium, assembly GCA_946479205.1. Next base: position 1,621 of record CAMLFJ010000460.1, read on the forward strand.
GGCGGCGAAGACGAGATCGAGGATGTCGGCGAGCGGGACGTCGTAGTGATGCGGCCCTTCGTAGTTGCCCCAGCAGAGGTGGATGCGGAGCTGCTCGGGCGGGATGTTGGCCACTGCGTGATCGAGCGCCGCGAGGTGCAGGCGGGCCATCTTGCGGAACTCCTCGAGGGGCAGGTCGGCGAACTGGATGTGCCGGCCCATCGCCAGGTCCGGACAGTCCAGCTGCAGGATGAAGCCGGCCCTCGCCACCGTCTCGTACTCGTGCCGCATGGCGTCCGCGATGGCAAACAGGTAGGTCTCGTGGTTGCGGTAGTGGTCATCGTGGAAGAAGAGCGAGATGACGCCGGGCGAGGCCGCGCTCATGAACACGTCCTTGGCGTCGACGGAGCGGACCGCCGCCTTCAGGTTGTCCACGTCGACCTGGGCGGCCGCGGGGTCGCGCAGGCCGATCGCGCTGGTACAGGCCGGCGTCTTCCGGCGCGCTCGACCCGGATCGCCGAACACCCGCTTGGCCATCTCCGGGAAGTCCACCAGGTCGCGGTACTGGAGCGGATGGCTGGTTCCGTCGAATCCGCTCAACCGGTCCTTTATGTAGGTCGCGTAGCTGGGCTTGCTCAGCTCTCCGTCGTTGACGACGGTGATGCCCGCGTCGGTCTGCTTCCGGACGACCTCGGCCACCGCGGCGCGAACTCGCGCGGCCAGCGCGGGCCCGTCCACCGGCACACCTTCCTCGCGCGCGAACATCATGCGGATCAGGTCGGTCGGGCGGGGTAGACTGCCGGTGTGGGTGGTCAGGATGCCATCGACGCTGCGCTTCATCGCTCCGGTCCTCCTCACGGGTGAATGCAGGCTCCGGGTCTGCTGACTCGCACTCTGGTCGAGCCGCGCGTGCGAGTGTAGCAGGACGGGCCTGAGGCGAGAAGGCCGGCCTCCCGCGAAAGGGGCCCCACGAGGGCGAAGGCGGCTCCGGTGCGGGAGAGCTGCGAGCGGTTAGCCCAGGAGCGCTGACGCCGCCGGCGCCCGGCGCTCCTGGCCGGGGTCCCAGCCCCGCTCGGGGTAACGCCGGAGTGCCAGGTGGTAGCCGAGGTTCCGGGGCAGGTTCCACCACACCCCCGCGCGTGAGCCCCACATCCGGCGCGCGATCGAGCGGAGCGCGTAGAATCGGCGCGAGGCCCACTCGGTCCCCGCGACCAGCTCCTCGGGCGACATCCGCGCCGGGCGGAACACGCAGTGCTTTTTGCCATCGTACTTCGACCAGTCGGTGGTCAGGATCCGGCCCTCGGCCTGCCAGCGCTGGAACGTGGGCGTGCCCGGCATCGGGACGACCATGCTCATCGTGGTCACGTCGACGCTGGCCTCCTCGAGGAACTCGACGGTGCGGCGGAAGATCCCCCGGTCGTCCTGGTCGAAGCCGAACATGATCCCGAGGTGCGCGGCGATCCCATGCCGGTGGAGCGAGCGGATCAGTCCGCGGTAGCCGGCGACGCGGTTGTGGCCCTTGTTGGTCGAGTCCAGGCTCTCCTGCGAGATCGACTCGAAGCCCATGAACAGCGCCTTGCAGCCGCTGGCGGCGGCCAGGCGCTGGAACTCCTCGTCCTTGGCCGCCGTCGCGGTGCACTGGCTCGTCCACCACTTGCCGAGCGGCGCGAGCGCCCGGAACAGATCCTTCGCGTAGCGCGGGTTGGCGCCGATGTTGTCGTCCCAGAACACGACCGCGCGGGTCGGGCTCCCCGCGACCTCTCGCACGACCTCGTCGATCGGGCGGTAGCGCAGGGTGCCCGGCCCGTAGAGGAGCGGGATCGTGCAGTAATCGCACTGGTGCGGGCAGCC
>CAMLFJ010000461.1 GCA_946479205.1 uncultured bacterium
GACCTGCTGAACCCCCGCTGGAAGGGCAAGCTGCTCCTGCCCGACGTGCGCACGATGGGCGACTCGTTCTGGTCCATGACGAGCGCCCGCCTCAACCTGGGCGACGACATCATCAAGAAGCTCTTCGTGGACCAGGAGCCCGCGCTGAGCCGCGACACCCGTCAGATCGCGGAGTTCATGGTGCGGGGCCGGTATCCGATCGCCCTCGGGGTCAACCCGCTGCTGCTCAGCCAGTTCCAGAAGCAGGGGCTCGGCAAGAACCTCAAGACCTTCCACTTCCCCGAGATGGACACCGTCAACTCCAGCAGCAGCGTGGTCTGGCTGGTCAATCGCGCGCCCCATCCCGCCGCGGCCAAGGTGTTCATCAACTGGCTGCTGACCAAGGACGCCCAGATCGTCTGGGCCCGCGAGGTCGAGACGAACAGCCGGCGGATCGGCGTGGAGGCGGGCAATCCGCAGATCGCGGTGCCCCGCGGCGCCAAGCTCCTGCAGGTGGACGCCGAGGAGAACCTGGCCGAGGTCGTCAAGACGCAGGACATCGCCAAGGCGGTCATCAAGTAGCCGCGCCGACGGATTCAACAGTGGGCGCGCAGCCCGGCGTCGGCGAGACGGTCCTCGCGCTCGACCGCGTCAGCAAGCGGTTCAGCGCCGAGGCGGCGGCGGTGGACTCCGTCTCGCTGTCCATCCGGCGCGGCGAGGTCTTCACCCTGCTCGGCCCCAGCGGCTGCGGCAAGACCACCACCCTCCGGCTGGTGGCCGGCCTCGAGCGCCCGGACGCGGGCGAGATCACCCTCCGCGATCGGGTGGTCGCCTCCGCGGCGCGCCGCCTCTTCGTGGTCCCCAACCAGCGCAACCTCGGGATGGTGTTCCAGTCCTACGCGGTGTGGCCGCACATGACCGTCTTCGAGAACGTCGCCTACCCGCTCCGCCTCCGCGGCCTCGCGAAGGCCGCGGTGCGCGACCGGGTGGCGCGCGTGCTCGACCTGGTCGGCCTGGGCGGCCTGGAGGCGCGTCCCGGCACCCTGCTGAGCGGCGGGCAGATGCAGCGCCTGGCCCTCTGCCGGGCGCTGGTCTACGAGCCGGACCTGCTCCTGCTCGACGAGCCCTTCAGCAATCTCGATGCGAAGCTGCGCGAGCAGATGCGGATGGAGGTCAAGCTGCTGCAGCGCCGCCTCGGCATCACGGTGCTGTTCGTCACCCACGACCAGGTCGAGGCGTTGAGCCTCTCCGATCGCATCGCGGTGATGCATGGGGGGCGCGTGGAGCAGGTCGGCTCCCCGCGCGCGCTCTACGAGCGGCCCGCCTCCGCCTTCGTGCGCGACTTCCTGGGCCAGACCGTGATCCTGAGCGGCCGCGTCGCGGCGCCCGCGTCCGATCAGGCCGCCGGGTGCGTCACGGTGGCGATGAACGGCGCCCTGAGCGGCTGCCTGCTCACCGGCCGCAACGCGTCGCCGGCCGCGCTCGCGCCGGGAGCGGACGCCACCATCGCGATCCGTCCCGAGGACATCCGGGTGGGGCCGGACGACGCGGCGGCCCGCGAGACCCATCACCTCCTCGGCACCATCGACGCGCTGTCCTTCGTGGGCGACCGCTACGAGGCCCGCGTGAGCCTCGGGGGCGAGGACGGCATCGTGCTGCTCCTGACCCGGGCGCGCGAGTGGCGCGAGGGCGATCGGGTGCGGCTCGGCTTCCCGCCGGAGCTGGTGAGCGTGTGGCCGGCCTGACCGGCGCGCTCGCGGCGGCCCGGCCGCGGCGTCTCGAGCTGCAGGGCCTGCTGTGCACCGTCGTGCTGGGCGTGGTGGCCCTCTGCGTGGTCTTCCCGCTGCTCCTGGTCGCGCTGCAGAGTCTCCAGGTCGCGGCGCCGGGCCAGCCGGCCCGCTACGGCCTCGACGGCTGGCGGGCCGCCCTCGGCGAGCCGGGCCTTCGCTCGGCGCTCCTCAACACGCTCACGGTCACGCTGGCGCGCCAGCTCATCTCGCTGCCGCTCGCGGTGCTGATCGCCTGGCTCCTCGCCCGCACCGACCTGCCCGCCCGCGGCTGGATCGAGTTCGCGTTCTGGGCCGCGTTCTTCCTGCCCCCGTTCACGGTGACGCTGAGCTGGATCCTGCTCCTCGATCCCGAGTACGGACTGGTCAACACCTCGATCGCCGCCCTGCCGTTCGTGGGCGCGGGCCCGTTCAACATCTACTCGTTCTGGGGCATCGTCTGGGTCCACATCGTGACCGGATCCCTGACCGTCAAGGTGATCCTCCTCACCCCCGCCTTCCGCAACATGAACGCGGCGTTCGAGGAGGCCTCGCGGGTGGCCGGCGCGGGCACGCTGCGCACCGCGCTCCGCATCACGGTGCCGGTCATGGCGCCCGCCATCCTGTCGGTGCTGCTGCTCGGGACGATGGTGTCGCTCCAGACCTTCGAGGTGGAGCAGGTGCTCGGGCTGCCCTTCCGCTTCTTCGTCTTCAGCACCACGATCTACGATCTGCTCGTCACCCGGGTGCCGCGCTACGACGCGGCCACCGCGCTCGCGGTCCTGATCCTGGCCGCCATGCTCCCGCTCGTCTTCGCCCAGCAGTGGCTGACTCGCGGCCGGCGCTACACCACGGTCACCGGCCAGTTCCAGAGCCGGGTCCACGCCCTGGGCCGGTGGCGCGCGCCCGCGACCGTCCTCGTCCTGGCGCTGGTCGTGGTGGTGCTCGGCGTCCCGGTGGTGTTCGCGCTCCTCGGCACCTTCATGAAGCTGTTCGGCTTCTTCCACGTGCCGGACCCCTGGACGCTCGCCAACTGGCAGACCGTGCTCGGGGACGAGCTGTTCCTCCGCTCGCTGCACAATACCCTCGTGCTCTCGATCGGCACCGCGGTGGTGGCGATCCTCGTGCACTCGCTGATCGCCTACATCGTCGTGCGCACGTCCTACTCGGGGCGGCGCCTGCTCGACTTCGTCTCCTGGCTGCCGTTCACGGTGCCGGGCATCATCCTGGGCCTGGCCCTGCTCTGGCTCTTCCTCGGCGTCGGGTTCCTGCGCCCGCTCTACGGCACCACCGCGCTCCTGATCATCGCGGGCGTCATCGCGGGCATGCCGCTCGGCGTGCAGATCATCCGGAGCGGCCTCCTCCAGCTCGGCGGCGAGCTCGAGGAGGCCTCCCGGATCGCGGGCGCGTCGTGGTGGACGACCTATCGTCGAATAATCCTCCGCCTGATGGCCCCGACCCTGCTCGCGGTGGGCATGATCACGTTCGTGGGGGCCGCCCGCAACATCGGCAACTTCGCGCTGCTCACCACCACCGCCAATCGCCCCCTCTCGATCCTCCAGCTCGACTATGTCGCCCAGCGCAAGTTCGAGGAAGCGGTGGTGGTGGCCTGCATCATCATGTTCGTCTCGCTGGCCGGTGCCCTGCTCGCGCGCTTGCTCGGGCTGCGCGGCGGCGGCCTCGGCTGACCC
>CAMLFJ010000462.1 GCA_946479205.1 uncultured bacterium
ATCCGCTCACGGCGGCGGACCTGCCGGGGGTGGCGGTGGAGGTCTCGGTCCTCCAGCAGCCGGAGGCGAGCTCGGTTCGGGTCGTCGCGGGCGTCAGGGCGAAGCTGCTCGAGATCCAGCGGGACTTCCCGGGCCTCGAGCTCGAGATCGCCTACGACGGCTCCACGTTCGTCGGCTTCCTCGTCAACAACATGGTCGAGGAGCTGGTGGTGGCCGTCCTGCTCACCGGTCTCGTCGTGCTGTTCTTCCTGGGCACCTGGCGGGGGACGCTCATCTCGATCATCACGATCCCCATCTCGCTCGGCATGGCGCTCCTGGCCATGGTGCCCCTGGGGATGACGCTGAACAGCTCGACCCTCATCGGCCTCCTGCTCTCCATCGGGCGCCTGGTGGACGACTCGATCATCGACATCCATTCGATCGAGCGGCACCTGCGCATGGGGAAGTCGTCCCGGGAGGCCGCCGTCGACGGCATCGGCGAGGTGCGGCTGGCGGTGCTGGCCATCACGTTCATGCTGTGCGTGGCGCTGCTGCCGCTCGCGTTCTCGGGCGGGATCGTGCAGCTCATGTTCGAGGGCATCGTCTGGGCCATCATCCTGGCGCTGCTGGCGTCGGCGCTGGTGTCCTTCACCCTGACCGCGCTGCTGGCCGCGCACCTCTTCGACCGCGGTGGCGCGGGGGCGGAGGGGCGGAAGGCCTGGTTCGAGCGTCGGCTGCTCGACCCGGTCCAGCGGGTCCTCGAGAGGCTGGAGACGCGCTATCGGGCCGGGCTGGGGTGGTCGGTGCGGAACCGGTTCGCGGTGCTCGCCGGGGCGGCGACGGTGATCCTGATCGGCGTGGCGCTCTACCCGCGGATCGGCAGCGAGATGATGCCGCTGGCCGACGTGTCCCAGGCCTTCGTGCAGCTCGAGGCCATGCCGGGGACGTCGTTCGCGCGGACCTCCGAGATCGGCGCCGAGGTCGAGCGGCTGCTCATGCAGCAGCCGGAGGTGGTCAAGGTGTCGTCCGAGGTGGGGTTCGAGCCCGGCGGGACCTACTTCACCGGCTACGGCATGGGGTCGGTGAGCTCCGCGGCCATGATGGTCACGCTGGTGGATTCTTCCAAGCGAGCGCGTGACATCTGGAGCGTCATGGACGGGGTCCGCGGCGAGGCGATGCGGACGATCCCCGGGATCCGCCGGCTGGCGATCAAGGAGATGGGCGCGGACGTGATGGCCTCGAGCGCGGCGCCCATCCAGGTGATCTTCTTCGGCCCGGACCTCGAGAAGCTGTCTCAGATCGGGGAGCAGGCCCTCCGGCTCGCCGAGGAGTTACCCGGGTTCCATCAGGTGACGACCTCCTGGGCCTACACCCTGCCCCAGCTGAGCGTCGCGGTGGACCGGGCGCGAGCCCAGGAGCTCGGCCTGACCGTGGGGGAGGTGTCGGACCAGGCGTACCACGCGCTCAAGGGCGGTCTCACGAACGAGTTCTACCGACTCGACAACCTGCGGCAGTTCACGATCCTGGTCCGGTACCGGGACGACCAGCGCCGGGATCGGATGGACCTGGAGCAGGTGAGGATCGTGGGCAAGAAGGGCGAGGTGGTGCCGCTCAGCTCGGTGGCCCGTGTCGAGGAGCGGCGCGGTCCCACGCTGATCGAGCGGGACAACTTGCGCCGCGTCGTCTCGGTCCTCGGGTACTACCGCAAGGGCGGCCCGCCGAGCATGGAGCTGTCCATGGACCTCCTCATGGCCGCCCACGAGAAGATCGACTTTCCTCCGGGCTACGGCGTCGAGCTGCGCGGGGACATGACCCAGATGGAGGAGTCGTTCCAGCGCCTGCTCCGCGGTCTCTACCTCGCCCTGATCTTGATGTTCCTGCTCCTGGTCGCGCAGTTCCGGAGCCTCATCGAGCCGTTCAACATGATGTTCTCGCTGTCGCTCATGCTGACCGGAATCCTCGCCGCCTTGCTCCTCGCGGGCCAGACCTTCTCGACGGTCTCGATCCTGGCGGTCGTGATCCTGACCGGCATGATGATGACCGTCGCGGTGCTCATGATCGACCTGGTGCTGCGCCTGCGGGCGGACGGCCTGGCGCGGGACGAGGCGATCCTGACCGCGGCCCCCATCAGGCTGCGCCCCATCCTGATGACCTCCCTGATCAGCATCGTGGTGCTGATCCCCGTGGCCTTCTTCCCGCGCACCGGCGTCGACGCCTACTCCCCGCTCGCCACGGTGGTGATCGGCGGGCTCGCGATGGGGACCGTGCTCGCACTCTTCGTGGTGCCGGTGCTCCACACCTACACCGACGACCTGGCGAGTCTGGCGCGGGCCGGACTGGGCCGGCTGCTCCGCGGGCGGAGGCTGTCGAGCGGCTCACCAAGATAGGAGGCACGATGATGCTCACCAAGACTGAAGACGGCGGCCGGCGGCTCCTCAAGCTGCTCGTGCTGGCGATCCTGGTCGCGGCCGGCGGATGGGCACTCTACGCCAACCTGAGACCCGGTCGTCCCGCCATGGACATGGACATGCGCCCGACGTCGGGGAGCCCGGTGTTCCCGGTGACGGCCGTCCCGGTGGAGCGCGGTCCGATCACCGGCACCGTGGTCTATACGGGCAGCGTGTTGCCCTTCAACGAAGAGGACATCTACCCGCGCGTGGCGGGCCGGATCGTGGAGATACCGGTGTATCCGGGCGACCCGATTCGTCGCGGGCAGGTGTTGACCCGTCTCGACAGCGTCGAGCTCTCCTCCCGGGTCAAGGAGGCCGAGGCCGGGCTCGCCGCGGCCCAGGCCAACCGCGCCCAGATGGAGAAGGAGCTGGCCGCGGTCGCGGCCGAGTCAGGCTATGCGCGGGCGACGGCCGACCGGACCGAGCGGCTCTTCGTCACCGGGCTCGTGTCGCGACAGGACTTCGAGAGGGATCGCGCGATGGCCACTGCGGGGGAGGCAAGACTGGATGCCACGCGAGCCAGGCTCGAGTCGGCGGTGTCCATGCTGGCCCAGAGCGAGGCCGGCCTCGGCACGGTCGCGATCGTCCGGGATTACGTGAACATCGTGGCCTCCAATCCCGGATACGTGGTCAAGCGGTTCGTGGCGCCGGGCGTGCTGGTTCAGCCGGGAACGGCCATCCTGAAGATCGCGCAGATCGACTCGGTGCGCCTGCAGGCCAACGTGGGTGAGAAGGACGTCGTGTCGATCCGGGCGGGTACGCCCGTGCAGGTGAGGACCACCGCGCCCGGCCAGCCCCCCGTGACCGTCCGGGTCAGCTCGGTATTTCCCTTCGTGGACCAGGGCTCGCGGACGGCGGTGGTGGAGGCGCTCGCCGACAACGCGGCCCGCCGGTTCCTCCCTGGTCAATACGTGACGATGCAGTTCGTGATCGGCGAGCGGGCGGAAGCGCTGAGCATACCGGCGTCGGCCGTCGGGCGGATGGGCGGGACGGCGACGGTGTGGCTC
>CAMLFJ010000463.1 GCA_946479205.1 uncultured bacterium
GCAGGGCGAGGCGCAGCCGAAGGCGAGCCGAGCGAATATGAAAATGCTTGAAGGGCAGCGAAACCTACCCGGCTAACCCAGCACCCCGGGCCACGCGCCGCTCGGGGCGCTGAAGCCGGGAAAGAGCGGCGCAACCGGCGCGCCCAGATGGCGCACCGCCACCTCGGTGAAGAGGCTACGGAAGTCGGTGGTCACCGCGAGGTCCCGGCCGTCGAAGAGCTGATCACGGCTCAACCCGGGCCAGCGCCCGTACACGTGGCCGCCCTTGACCGGTCCGCCCAGGGCCAGCATCGCGGTGCCGTGCCCGTGATCGGTGCCGCGGTTGCCGTTCTCGCGGACGGTCCGGCCGAACTCCGACATCGTCAGCACCACCACGTCGCTCATCCGGGGCCCGAGGTCCCGGTCGAGCGCGGCCAGACCTTCCGCGAACTCCTTGAGACGCACCGCGAGCTGGCCCCGCTCGTTGCCCTGCCCCGCATGGGTGTCCCAGCCGCTCACGTCCGCGAAGGCGATCTCGAGGCCGACGTCCGCCTTGATGAGCTGGACGATCTGCCGCAGGCTCTCGCCGAAGCGCCCGCGCGGGTACACCGCGCCGTTCGCCGGCGCGATCCGCTGGGGCGCCGCCGCCTTGAGCATCTTCACCGCCTCGAAGGTCTCGCGGCCGGTGCCGTAGAGCAGGTCGCGCACGCCCTGCTCGTAGAGCGACTCGAAGCCATTCCTGGCTCCGGGACCCGCCGCCATCATGGCCGTGCCGTCCTTGACGTCGAAGTCGGCCACGCTGTTCATCGCCACCGCGCCGACCTCGCCGCGCAGGATCCGCGGCAGGGCCGGCCCCAGCGAGACGGCCCGGAAGGGCGAGGCCGGCTCGCGGGCGGGCATCCCGGCCAGCCCGCGCGCGAGCCACCCGTCGGGGGTGCTCTTGAGGCCGGGCGTCCCCGACTCCATGTAGTCCTGGGCGTCGAAGTGCGAGCGCGTGGTGTCGGGCGAGCCGCACGCGTGCACGATCGCGAGACGCCGGTCGTCCCAGATCGGCCGGAGCGGCGCGAGCGACGGGTGCAGGCCGAAGAACCCGTTCAGGTCGAGGGTGGCGTCGGCCGCGCCGGGGGCCGGGCGGGCGATCGCGATGTTGCCGCGGGCCGCGTAGTACTCGGGGTCGCCGTGCGGGACGATCATGCTGAGGCCGTCCACCGCGCCCCGCTGGAAGATGGCGATCAGGACCTTCGGCCGGGCGGTGGTACTCCCCTGCGCGAAGGCCGCGCGGGCGAGGAAGCGGGGAGGGCCGGCCAGCGCGAACAGGGCGAGCGCGCCGCCCTTCATGAACGATCGCCGCGTGCCGCAGTCCATCGCTATCTCCGCTGGAACTCGGGCGAGCCCAGGACGAGCGCGGCCAGCTTCTCCACGTCGGTGTCCTTGGCCACCCGGTCGTAGGCGGTGGTGCGGGTGATCTCCGGGCTCTCGAGCTGACCGGCCAGCACCGCGCGGGTCCGGGCCGACGCCTCGCCGTGCAGGACCACCGCGAGCAGCCGGTCGAGCACCTGCGCGGGCTGCGTGCGGTCCGTCTTCGCGAGGATCCCCGCCACGTCCACGCGGGCGCCGCGGACGCGGTTCTGGGCCAGCGCGAGCGCAAAGTTCATGCGACCGAGCAGCGCGCCGGTATTCACCCAGGCCTCCGCGCGGTCCGGGTAGCCGGTGGGCGGCTGCGCCTCGTAGAGCGGCGCGCCGAGCTTGCCGACCTCCCGCGCCAGCGCGATCCCGCCGCCGCCGGCGGGATCGGCGACGAGGCGGCCGTCGAGCGCGCGCACCGCGCTGGCCACGACCTCGAGCGGCGTCTTGATCTTGGCGCGGTAGGCGTCCGCCGACCAGAATTCCGGCGAGGTGACGATCGTCTCGAGGGTCGCGCGGATGTCGCCGTCCGTCTTCCGGAAGGTGGCGGCGGCGCGCTCGACCAGGGCCGCGGGCGGGTCGTCGCTCACGAAACGACGGGTGAGCTTGGTCGCGATGAAGCGCGCGGTCGCCTCGTGCCGCACCAGGATGTCGATCACGTGCTCGCCGTCCTGCAGGCCGCCGCCCGCCGGGATCACCTGGCCCAGGACTCGCTTGGCCCCGCGGTCGTGGGCGGCCGGGCGGAAGATGAAGCCGCCGCCCAGCTGGGGCCGGTCGATGCTCCAGCCGGTGAAGCACCGCGCGACCTCGACGACATCCTGCTGGCTGTAGCCGCCGTCCACGCCGAGCGTGTGCAGCTCCAGGAGCTCGCGGGCGTAGTTCTCGTTCAGGCCCATGCGCCGGCCCGCGTTGGGACCGTTGACCACCACGAGGTCGGCGCGCGTGCTGAGCCAGTTGTCGAGATAGAAGAGCATCGCGGGATGACGCGCGGTGGCCAGCACCAGATCGCGGAACCGCCCGAGCGCGTGCGGCCGGATCGCCTCGCGCTCGTAGGCCGGCAGGTTCCAGCGCACCGCCCCCTTCTGCGCGTAGACGTTGAAGTGATTGAACCAGAAGTCCACCATCACTTCCTCGAGCTGCCGGTCGCTCGCGATCGCGCGCATGATCCGGGCCGCCTGCATCTGGCCGTTGATGACCACGGGCCGGCGCTCGGCCGGATACGCCTCCATGATCTCCTGGCGGCTCATCTCGCCCGAGGCCAGCCGCTGCTGCACCTGCGGGGTGAGCGGCGGGTAATCGCGGTAGAGGGTGGCCGCGGTCAGCGCGACCACCGGATAGGACGCGAGCGCCTGCTCCACCGCCGGATCGGGAATCCCGCTCGGGTGGAGTTGCCGCTCGATGTAGGCGGCGAGCCCCATCCGCCGCACCCGCTCGACGTCACCCGGCCGCGGACCGTAGCCGAGCCGGTTCAGCGCGTGCAGGATGGCCTGGTCGGGGCCGAGGGGCGAGGCGGGCAGAGTCAGCGCCGCCGGGCCACGCGAAACTTGCGCGGGTGCCGGCGTGGCCGTCCGGGCCGGCGCCGAGGAGCACGCCACCCCGAGCAATCCCACCAGGATCAAACCGGCCCCACCCAGGACTCGTCGCATCGCGGCCCCTTTCGGCGTACAGACGCCTCCCCGTATCTTAGTGTTTACAGGGCGGCAGAGGAAAGCCGCCGCCTAGCCGGCCGGGGGGATGACCGCGACCTTGATCGAATCGGGGGCGCGGTGCGCCTCGAACGCGTCGTCGATACGGTCCAGCGGGAAGGTCCGGGACAGGAGCCGGTCCGTCCGGACCGCGCCCGCCTCGAGGAGCCGCATCGCCTCCGGAAACTCGTCCTGGTAGATCATCGACCCGATGATCCGCAACTCGCGGCGCACCACCCAGAAGAAGTTGAGCGCGGTCGCCTCGTGCGGCAGCCCGGTGAGCACCACGCGCCCGCCGGGACGGCACAGGTTGACCGCCTGCTCCACCGCCAGCGCGGTGCCGGCGGTCTCGATCACCAGGTCC
>CAMLFJ010000464.1 GCA_946479205.1 uncultured bacterium
CGGGGGGCGACGCGTCCACCGGGCCGCTCGCGCGCCTCGGCGCCGATCCCCGGGACGCCGACGCGGTGCTGCAGGTGGTGCGCTTCGAGCTGTACCGCGAGAACATCTACGGCGCGCTCGAGATGCTGGAGGCCGCCCACGCCGCCCAGCCCCACCCGCGCTACGCCGAGCAGATCGCGCGCATCCGCTCGTGGCTCGGGCACCTCACCAGCCGCGAGGCCTACATCTCCGCCCAGGACGAGCAGTACCGCCGGCTGCGCTGGCGCATGGGGCTCAAGTTCCTCGAGAAGCAGATCCGCATGATGCTCGGGCGCAAGACCCGCAAGATGATCGAGCGCCGCGGGCGCGACCCCGAGTTCCAGGCGCTCGAGCGCGAAGTGACGGCGGTGCGGGCCCGCCGGGTCCTGGACGCGGGCAGCGGGGAGGGCGGGGTGGCCATGGCGCTGGCCGCCCGTCACGCGGACATGGAGGTGGAAGGCGTGGAGGTCGCCACGACCAACGTGAAGATCGCGCGCCGGCTCAATCGCTTCCGAAACGCGCGCTTCCGCCAGGGGCTGGCCGAGGAAGTGCACCAGGTGTTCCCGCCGGGCTCGTTCGATCTCGTCTACTCCTTCGCGGTGCTGGAGCACGTGCGCGACGTGGAGCAGACCATCCAGTCGATCCTGACCGTCCTGCGGCCGGGCGGCCGTTTCTGCTTCGTGGTGCCGATGCACGAGTTCCGCGCGATCGCCCCCATCCCGGACTACGCACCGATCCACGGCTACGCCGACCACTGCCGCGTCTTCAGCGAGGGCGAGCTCTACCAGCGCTTCGGCCACGAGCAGAGCTTCCACGTGCAGAAGATCCCGGGCGAGTGGGGCCACGGGAAGCTGCCCGACTGCTTCGAGCCCATCGAGTTCGGCTCCTTCTTCGTCTCCTACTCCAAGGCCTAGCTCCGCCCGCCTCCGCGCGGTCCGGCGCGAGGAAAAGGTCGCCCGTTGTACTCTTGGGGAATGGAGCAGTGTCCGGGGGGCGCTGCCGACGTCGTCCGTGCCGCCGAGCGCATCGGGATGTCGGCGATCCGGCTCCTGGGCGCCCGACGCGCCCGCCTGGCCTGGCGGCTCGAGCCCGAGCCGGCCCCGATGACCTGGTTCGCGATCCCCGCCGAGGCCCCGTCGTCCGCGCCCGGCGATGCGTCCGCGGAGGTCGCGTTCGGCGAGCGCGCCCTGCGCGAGCGCCGGGCGCTCTGCACCCCCGACGTCCTCGCCGAGCGCCACCTCTCGCTCGCCCCGGCCGCCCGCGAGGCGATCACGCGCGGCGGGCTGCGGTCCCTGGCCGCGGTCCCGGTCCTGACCGCGGGCGCCGCCGCCGGTAGCCTCGTCCTGGCCGATCCGGCGGGCCGGCGGTTCACCGAGCCGGAGATGGCCCTGCTGTCGAGTCTCGCGGAGCAGATGGGGCTCGTGCTCGAGAACGCGGGCCTCGTGGCCGCGCTCGCGCGGCAGCGCCGGGAGAGCGCGGAGCTGGCCCGGGTCGCCCACCTGGTCAGCGAGAAGCTCGACGTGGCCGCCGCGGGCGAGCGCATCGCGGAGAGCGTGCTCGGCCTCCTCGGCGTCCACAGCTCCGCGATCCGCCTCGTCCGCCCCGACGGCCAGCTCGGCGCCATCGCGCTCGGCGGTCGGGCCAAGGAGTACGGGGTCACCGGCGAAGTCCTGCCCGCCGGCATGGGCCTCGTCGGCCACGCCTTCGCCGAGGGGCGGCCCATGTGGACGGCCGACTTCCGCGTCGACGACCGCTTCGCACTCAATCCGGAGATTCGCGAGAAGAACACGGCCGTCGGCATCGTGGCCGGCCTCGCGGTCCCGCTGCGCGTGGCCGGCACGGTCATCGGCGTGCTCTCGGTGGGCAGCCCGACCCCCCGGATCTTCACCGAGGGCGACGTGGCCCTCCTGCAGGTCTTCGCCGATCAGGCCGCCGTCGCGCTCCACAATGCCCAGACCCAGGATGCCGTCACGAAGCAGGCCGAGCGTCTCCGGATCCTGCACGAGATCGACCGCGCCATCATCACCGAGACCGCCCCGGTGGCGATCGCGGAGGCGGTGCTCGGCCGCCTGCGGGACCTGCTCGGCGTGCCGCGCGCCATCGTGAACCTGTTCGACTGGGAGGCGGGCGAGGTCGAGTGGCTGGCCGCGGTCGGCCGCCACCGGTTGCATTCGGGCCCCGGCGTCCGCTATCCGCTCCGCTTCGCCGGAGACCTGGACGCGCTGCGACGCGGCGAGTCCCAGGTGATCGACGTCCACACGCTGCCGCCGGGTCCGGACACCGACGCGCTGCTCGCCTCCGGGGTCCTCACCTACATGGTGGTGCCGATGATCGTCGGCGACGAGCTGATCGGGTCGGTCAGCTTCGGGGGCGAGCAGGCGGACTTCCCGGACGAGCAGGTGAGCATCGCGCGCGAAGTGGCGACCCAGCTCGCCATCGCGATCGTCCAGGCGCGGCTGCTCGAGCAGGTGAAGCGGCACTCGTTGGAGCTCGAGGGCCGCGTGGAGGAGCGCACCCGCGAGCTCGAGGTGGCCAACCGCGAGCTGGAGGCCTTCACGCACACCGTGTCGCACGACCTCAAGGCCCCGCTCCGCGGCATGGCGGGCTTCGCCCAGGCCCTCGAGGAGGACTACGCGGAGCGGCTCGACGAGCCGGGGCGGCAGTTCCTCTCGCGAATCCGGGCCGCGTCCGAGCGTATGGCCGACCTCATCGACGACCTGCTGCAGTACTCCCGCATCCAGCAGCGTCCGATCGACCGGAAGCCGGTAGCCCTCAAGCCGCTCCTGGATCCGATGCTGGAGGACCTGGCCGGCGAGATCGCGGCGCGCGGCCTGACCGTGACGCTCGATCTGTCCATCGCCGAGATCATGAGCGAGCGGCAGGGCCTGCAGGAGGCCCTGGCCAACCTGCTCTCCAACGCGGTCAAGTTCAGCCCGCCGCAGGGCGGCACCCTCGCGGTGCGCTCGTACCGCGAGGGAGACCAGGCGGTCGTCGCGGTGGCCGACCGCGGTGTCGGCTTCGACATGAAGTACCACGACCGCATCTTCGGCATCTTCGAGCGCCTGCACCGCCAGGAGGACTACCCGGGCACCGGCGTCGGTCTGGCCATCGTGCGCAAGGTCGCCGAGCGCCACGGCGGCCGCGCCTGGGCCGAGTCCGTCCCCGGGCAGGGGAGTACCTTCTTCCTCGCGTTTCCCGATCCTCGCTAGCCCGCCGCGGCCCCGCGCTCGCCGTCGGCCGGTTGTCGCGTCCCGGTGGGCCTGCTATCATGCCGCTGTTCCATCCACGCGGTAGGCCCAGGGACCCCGTCGTCTAGCCTGGCCAAGGACGCGACCCTTTCAAGGTCGAGATCGCGGGTTCGAATCCCGCCGGGGTCACCATGTCAAATCCTGCCCTTAGACACATC
>CAMLFJ010000465.1 GCA_946479205.1 uncultured bacterium
TTCCGCTTCGACGCGGACGACGAGCGCCTCCTGGACTCGTTCGTGGACCAGGCCGCGGTCGCCATCCGCAACGCGTCCCTGTTCGAGGCCGAGGGCGCCGCGCGCCGGGCCGCCGAGCAAGCGCTCGCGGAAGTGAAGGCGCTGAGGGGCCTCTTGCCGATCTGCTCCTACTGCAAGAAGGTGCGCAACGACGGGAACTACTGGGAGCAGATCGAGACCTACGTCAGCGAGCACTCGGATGCGCAGTTCAGCCACGGCATCTGCCCCGAGTGTCGCGACGGGGTCGTGAAGGACCAGCTCGAGAGCTGGCGCGGGCGCCTGTGAGTGGTGCCGGTCGGCCGCTGCGGCTCGTCCCTTCCGCCGGGCCGGTGCCAGGTGCGCCCGACGTGATGACGCCCGCCGCCTGGACCGGGGGGGCCGGCCGGCTCCTGCTCGACGCGCTGCCCTCGATGGCCGTGATCGTGGACCACCGAGGGGACATCGTGGCCGCCAACGAGGCCTGGCGCCGCTTCGGCCGGGAGAACGGGGCGGGGCCCGCGGTGGCCGAGGGCGTCGGCCAGAACTACTTCGCGATCTGTCGCGACGCGGCGCTCGTCGGGTGCCCGGCCGGCCCGCGGGCCGCCGCGGGCATCACCCGCGTGCTGCGGCGCGAGCTGCCGATCTTCACCCTCGACTACGCCTGTGAGGGGGAGGAGGCGCAGCGCTGGTTCATGCTGACGGTGACGCCGCTCGAGAGCGGCGCGGTGATCGCCCACACCGACATCACCGCCCGCCGGCGCACCGAGATGTCGGCGGCCGCCCTCATCGAGACCGGCCGCGAGCTGGCCGGCGGCCTCGAGCCCGCGGAGGTGGCGCGGCAGATCGCGTCCTCCGTGGTGCGGGTGTTCGGCGCCCAGCACTCCACCCTCTACCGGCTCGAGCGGGAGGCGGCCCGCCTCGTCTGCATCGCGGCGGCGGGAGTCGGGGACCCCGCGGACTGGTGCGGGCAGACCGTTCTCCTCGGCGAGGACGCGGTTGGCCGCGCGGTGGCCGAGGAGCGCAGCGTGTGGACCCCCGACGTGCTCACCGACCTCAAGATCAGCCTGCCCGCGTGGGCGGAGGACCGGATCCGGGCCGCCGGGTTCCGCTCGGTGCTCGCGGTGCCGTTGAAGGCGGGCGACCGGGTCATCGGGGTGCTGAGCCTGGGGGACGTGGCCGGTCGGATCTACACCGAGGACGAGCTGGCCCTGCTGGCCGCCTTCGTGGGGCAGGGGGCGGTGGCGCTCGAGAACTCGGCGCTCTACCGCGAGATCCGCGACGCGCGCGATTTTCTCCAGTCGATCACGGAGAACTCGCCGGACGCGATCATCACCACCGACCGGGAGGGCCGCGTCACCTACTTCAGCCGGGGCGCCGAGACCATGTTCGGGTACCGGGCGGAGGAGATGATCGGCACCTCGGTCGTGGAGCTCTACCCGGGCGGCCTGGAGGAGGCCCGGGGGGTCAAGCGGCGGGTGGAGGAGGATGGCCTGCTGCGTAACTACGAGAGCGCGTTCCTCGCCAAGGACGGCCGGCGCGTGGAGATCAGCGCGTCGATCTCGGTGCTGCGCGACACGAGCGGGGCCGCGGTCGGCACGCTCGGTCTGCTCAAGGACATCGCGGAGCGGCGGCAGCTCGAGGAGCAGCTCCGCCAGTCCCAGAAGATGGACGCGGTGGGGCGGCTCGCGGGCGGCATCGCGCACGACTTCAACAACCTGCTGACCGTGATCGCCGGGCGCGCCCAGATGATCCTGGCGCGCCTCCGGCCGGAGGAGCCGATCCACCGCGACGCCACCCTCGTGCGCACCACCGCTGACCGGGCCGCCGTGCTCACGCAGCAGCTCCTGGCCTTCAGCCGCAAGCAGGTGCTGCAGCCGCAGGTGCTCGACCTGAACGCGGTGATGACCGCCATGGAGCCCATGCTGAGCCGGCTCATCGGCGAGGACATCGAGCTGGCGGTCGTGCCCACCGCGGGTCTCGACCGCGTGAAGGCGGACCCCGGGCAGATCGAGCAGGTCATCGTCAACCTGGTGGTCAACTCTCGCGACGCCATGCCCCAGGGCGGGCGACTCACCATCGAGACCGCGAACGTGGAGCTGGACGAGGCCTACGCGCGACGGCACGTCTCGGTGCCCGCGGGTCAGTACGTGATGCTGGCGGTCAGCGACAACGGCGCGGGCATGGACGAGGCGACGTGCTCGCGCGTGTTCGAGCCGTTCTTCACCACCAAGGAGCAGGGGAAGGGCACCGGGCTCGGGCTGGCCACCGTCTACGGCATCGTGAAGCAGAGCGGCGGCGACATCCGCCTCTACAGCGAGGTCGGGGCCGGGACCACCTTCAAGATCTACCTGCCGCGGGTCGCCGAGCCGGTCGCCTCCGCCGACCCGGCCGCGTCCGCGGTCATCCCGGTGCCGCGGGGCGACGAGACCGTGCTCCTGGTGGAGGACGAGCCGGAGGTGCGCGATCTCGCGCGGGAGATCCTGGAGGGTGGGGGCTACACCGTGCTCCAGGCGTGTGACGCGCAGGAGGCGGTGTTCCTGGCCGAGCGCCACTCCGGGCCGATCCACCTCCTCCTCACCGACGTCATCATGCCCCGCCAGAGCGGGCGCGCCCTCGTGGAGCGGCTGCGGCCGCTGCGCCCGGAGATGCAGGTGCTGTACATGTCGGGCTACACCAACGAGGCCATCGTGCGGCACGGCGTGCTGGATCCGGACACCCTCTTCATCCAGAAGCCGTTCAGCCCCGCCGGCTTCGCACACAAGGTCCGGGCCGCGATCGACGGCGCGTCCCGCTAGACCGGGCTCAGGGCCACCACAGGTAGAGGAAGCGGGGTCCGCCCCCGCCGAGCGCGGCCGCGAACTGGGCCAGCGTGCTCTCCGCGGTGCTGGGGGTCGGGGTCAGCGAGTAGATGTTGGTGCGGTACTCCTTCGGACGGTGATACATGATCACCTTCGCCTGGTCGAGCCCGGCCCGCTCCTTCGCCAGCGCCACCACGTCCTCGAGATAGCCGATGCGATCCACCAGCCCCATCTTGAGCGCCTGGTCGGCCGTGTAGACGCGCCCGTCGGCGAACCCGCGCACCCGGTCCTCCGGCATCTTGCGCGACTGCGCGATGAGGCTCACGAAGCGCCCGTACATCTCGTCGATGATGCCCTGGAAGACCGCGCGCTCCGGATCGGTGAGCGAGCGGAACGGTGAGCCGGCGTCCTTCATCGGCCCGGACTTGATGGCGAGCGGCGCCACCCCGATCTTCTCGAGCAAGCCCTGCGCGTTCACCGTGATCATCACCACGCCGATGCTCCCGGTGATGGTGGTCGGGTTGACCACGATGGTGTCGGCGGCCAGCGCCGCGTAGTAGCCGCCGGAGGCGCCCACGTCCATGATGGCCGC
>CAMLFJ010000466.1 GCA_946479205.1 uncultured bacterium
ACCACCGAGATCTACACTCTTTCCCTACACGACGCTCTTCCGATCTGCGCGCGTGATGCGGACGTGCTCGACCTCGCGGTAGTCGATCGGCGCGATCGTCTCGCCCTCGAGCAGCAGGATCTCGGCCCCCGGCAGCGCCATGAGGATCGGCGAGTGCGTGGCGATGACGAACTGGCAATCCTGGGCCGCGCGGTCGCGCAGGATCGCGAGCAGCGCGAGCACGCGGGTCGGCGAGAGCGGGGTCTCCGGCTCGTCGAGGAAGTAGAGTCCGCGCGGCACCAGGCGCTGCTGGAGCAGGTGGAGAAACGTCTCGCCGTGAGACCGCGCGTCGGGCGCCGCCCCGTAGCGGCGGGTCAGCGCGGCCCGCTCCTTGGCCGCGGCGCCCATCGCGAGCCGCTGGCCCCACGAGCCCTCGGGCCGCGAGGCGCGCAGCTCCTCCTCCATCGCGCGCAGGCCCTCGATCTCGCCGCCCACCCGCAGGGTGAAGCCGAAGACGTCCTCGGCGCGGAGGAACAGGGTCACGCGCGGATGGCGGACGCGCGGGAACCGGTAGGCCCGGGCGAACGCGCGCGCGCCCGCGAGGGTGGGATC
Organism: uncultured bacterium; assembly: GCA_946479205.1. Next base: position 592 of record CAMLFJ010000466.1, read on the forward strand.
GCGCTCGAGATCGCGCCCGCCCGCCGCGACCGCGCCGGCGCCCGCGGCCAGGCCCTCCAGCAGGGTGGACTTGCCGCAGCCGTTCTCGCCCACCAGGAAGGTGACGGGCGCCCGGAAGTCCAGGCGCGCGAGGTCGCGGAAGAGCGGCAGGGTGAACGGAAACGGCGCGGGCTCCCGCACCGCAGCGGCGCGGCGGATGCCGGTCAGGAAGAGCCCGGTCCGCCCCGGGGTCGTGCGGGAGCCCGCCCGCTTCACGCGAATCGGCTAGCGCAGCTCCGGCCCACTAGCGGAGCTCAGGAATGACCCAGAGCGGCTTCTCGCCGCGGGCCACCCGCTGCACGTTGTCGAACGCGTTGCGGAAGGCCTTGAACCAGTTGTCCCAGGTGGGCCCCGCGGTGTGCGGGGTGAACGTCACGTTCTCGAGCGCAAACAGCGGATGGTTCGCGATGGGCGGCTCCTCGACCATGACGTCGAGCCCCGCCGCCGCGATGACCCCGGTGGTGAGCGCGGTGTGGAGCGCGACCTCGTCCACCACCGGGCCCCGGCACGTGTTGATCAGCACCGCGGAAGGCCGCATCATGCCCATCTCGCGCGCGCCGAACATGTTGCGGGTGACCGCGTTGAGCGGCACGTGCAGCGAGACGATGTCGGCGGTGCGCAGCAGCTCGGGCAGGAGCATGAAGCGGACCCCGAGGGCGTCCTCCGCGTCCTCGACCAGGCGCGCGATGTCGTAGTAGACGATCTTCATGTCGAACGCGGCGGCCCGGCGCGCGACCTTCTTGCCGATGGTGCCGAGGCCCACGATGCCGAGGGTCTTGCCCTCGAGCTCGTAGGTCCGGTTCGAGGCGAAGTCCCCCACCCGCCACTTGCCGGTGATCACGTTGCCGTGGTGCCAGGAGAGCTTGCGGTACACCGCGAGCATCAGCATCAGGGTGTGCTCGGCCACCGCCACCGAGTTGGACCCGCCGTTGTTGGCCACCGGCACTCCCGCCCGCTTGGCCGCCCCCACGTCGAGGCGGTCGTAGCCCGCGCTGATCAGCTGCACCAGCTTGAGGCCCGAGGCCGCTTTGAAGAAGTCGCTGTTCAGCTCGGGCCGCGGGAAGCCCACGTAGTACGCGGCGTCCGCGAGCGCGGCCGTGAACTCGGGCGTGCCCGCATCCACCACCACCAGCTCGTAGCCGGCGGGGACGTAGCTCCGAGCGATGTCGAGCATCGCGGGGGGGAACTTGGGGGAGACGACGATCTTGGTGGCCACGGGAGCCTCCTTTGGCTAGGGGGTGAGCGGAGCGATCACGCGCGCCAGTATACGGCTTCGGCCCGCGCCGCGGTGGCGCGCGCGGGTGGCATCTCTTGCGCGGGGCCGGGGCGTCCAGGCTGGGTACTCCCCTTCCCAGCTACGCACCGTGCTTTCTCTGCGGTCTGAGCCGATTGGCGACAAGATGATGAAATCATGGCTATTTATCTATGGTCCAACCCTTGCTCTCCCTGGGAGGCACCAACGACAGGGGGACGATCCGATGAAGCGCTACATGCTGACCCTCGCCTGGATCCTCTGGGCCCACGAGACCGCGCAGGTCGGCGAGCAGATCGTCGACCGCGGCTACACCGCGATCGACTCGTTCGAGACCCGCCAGCTCTGCCACGCGGCCATGACCGACTACGCGGGACTCAAGCTGGTGCGGCAGGGGAAGATCCGCGTGGACTTCAGCTGCCTGCCCGAGCAGACGAGCCCGAAGCCGCCGCGCCCGGCCGTCGGCTAGCGCGGGCGCGGCTCACGCCCCGTTGCGGTGCACCGCCGGGGCCGGCTGGTTGATGCCCACCGGGGCGTTGGCCTCGAACGGGCTCCAGAGCCCGAGCTCCTTGCCCATCTCGCGCACCGCGGGGAGCACCTCCTGCCCGAGCAGCCGGATGCAGTTGGTGGCGTCCGCGTTGCTCACGAAGCCGTCGCTGGCCCAGAGCCCCAGGATCGACGGCCGGGTCTCCTCGAGCAGGCGTCGGAACTTGGGGAGCACCGTCTTCGGCGTGCCCGCGATGATCTGCTGATCGCGGACCTGGTCCTCGAAGCTGGCGGCCCGGGGGTTCGAGCCGCGGCCCACCGCGTACTCCACGAAGGCCTTGCGGTAGGACGGCGAGAAGTAGCCCGACGGGCTCGACCACACCGGGTGGGCGAGGCCGGTGAACTCGCCCTGCATCCACATGAACTGGCGCGCGTTGGCGAGCGCCTTCTCCTCGGTGTCGGCCACGTGCACGCGCTGGAGATACCCGCGGTTCTCCGGCCCGCTGGTGTAACCGGCCTCGGCCGCGACCGAATCGTAGAGCTCCCAGATCTTCTTGGTGGCCTCGATCGCGGTGCTGAGCGCGATGTAGGGATAGCGCTGGCGCGCGGCCCAGATGATGGTCTCCTTGCTGAGCACTCCCGGGATCCAGATGCGCGGGTGGGGCTTCTGCAGCGGCACCGCCCAGGGGTTCACCACCCGGTGCTGGTAGTGATTGCCCTCGAAGCGGAAGGGGCCCTCCTGCGTCCACGCGCGCACGATCAGCTCGTGGGCCTCCTCGAAGCGCTCGCGGTTGAAGGCGGGGTTCACGCCGGTGGCGAGCTGCTCCTGGCCGCCGCCGCGCACGAAGCCCGAGACCAGCCGGCCCTTGGAGATCATGTCGATCATGGCGAGCTCTTCGGCGAGCCGGATCGGGTTCTCCGCCAGGGGCAGGGGATTGCCCAGCATCACGATCTTCGCCTTCTTGGTCATGCCGGCCAGGATCGCGGCGAAGATGTTGGCCTTGGCCTGCATGCTGAACGGCGCGTTGTGGTGCTCG
>CAMLFJ010000467.1 GCA_946479205.1 uncultured bacterium
CCCAAGTACTTCAAGGGCATCAAGACGGTGGCGGGCATCGGCAACGACTACTCCTACGGCCACGACTGCTGGGAGACCTACCAGGCGGTGCTCAAGCGCTACATCCCGGACGTGAAGTTCGTGCTCGAGCTGTTCCCCAAGCTCGGCGTGACGGACTTCACCTCGCACATCGCCGCGATCCAGCAGTCGAAGGCCGATCTCCTGATGTGCTCGTTCTGGTCCGGCGACGCCACCATCATCATGAAGCAGGCCGCCGCGGTCGGGCTCTTCAAGACCATGAAGGGCGTGTTCACCACCGCGGGCGGCGTGCACGACTCGCTCAAGAAGGAGTTCACCCCCGAGGGCCTGCTGCTCGGCTACAACTCGATGTACTTCGACGATCCCAAGGGCAGCGCGCTGCTCAAGCAGTTCGTCCGCGAGTACAAGGCCAAGTACAACGAGTACCCGCCCTACGAGTGCGACCATGCCTACTTCTGCGCCGAGTCCTACAAGGCCGCGGTGGAGAAGGCCTACGCCGCCGCCGGCCAGTGGCCGTCGAAGGAGCAGCTGGTGAAAGCGCTCGAGGGCATCGAGGTGGAATCGCTCTCGGGCAAGCGGAGCTGGCGCGAGGATCACATCCAGATGTGCAACTTCTACCAGGGCGTCACCACCCACAAGAACAGCTACGACTTCGTGACGATCAACCCGCTCGAGGTCGTCTCCACCAAGCAGGGCATGAAGCCCGCCGGCGCCAAGCTCATGGACTGGATCGCGGGCTGGAAGATCTGACCCTCCGGAAGGGCCTCCCCTCCTCTTCTCCCTCTCCCCTCCGGGGAGAGGGAAGGGTGAGGGGCATATGACCGCGAACGTCGTCAACGTCCTGATGAGCGGCATCTTCCACGCCGCCATCCTGTTCCTGGTCTCGGCGGGGCTGCAGCTCGTCTTCGGCGTCCAGAAGATCTTCAACCTCGCGTGCGGGTCGTTCTACGCCCTGGGCGCCTACGTCGGGGTCTCGGCGGTCTCGGCCTTCATCGGCGCGGGCGGCTCCCCCGTCCTCTTCATCCTCCCGCTCGCGGTGGCCGGGCTCGCGGTGGGCGCGGTGGGACTGGTGGTCGAGCGCGGCCTGCTCCGCTTCGTCTACGACCGCGACGAGACCTTCCAGCTCCTGCTGACCTTCGCGCTCGTCCTCATGATGGAGGACGCGATCCGCCTCACCTGGGGCACCGCGCCCCAGTCCACGTCCGGGTACTACCTGCTCTACGGCCAGGCCCGGGTGCTGGGCGCGGTCATCCCGGTCTACAACCTGATCGTGATCGCGGCCAGCGTGCTGATCGCGGCCGGCCTCGGCTTCATGCTGACCCGCACCGCGTTCGGCCGGATCATCCGGGCTGCCGCCGACAACCGCGAGATGGCCGAGGCCCTCGGGGTGGACATGCGCGGTATCTACGCGCGGGTCTTCACCCTCGGCACCGCGCTCGGCACCCTGGGGGGCGCGCTCGTGATCCCGGCCACCGCCGCGATGAGCGAGATGGGCATCGAGCTGATCGTCGAGGCCTTCGCGGTCGTGGTGATCGGCGGGCTCGGCAGCATGCGCGGCGCGCTGGTGGGGGCCCTCGTGGTGGGCGTGCTGCGCTCGGTCGCGATCAGCGTGTACCCCGAGATCGAGATGCTGCTGATCTACCTGATCGTGATCGCGGTGCTGCTCCTGCGGCCGCGCGGCCTCTTCGGCGGAGCCGCCGCGTGAAGGGGCGCGTGGCCCTGGGCCTGGCGATCCTGGTGCTGCTCGCCCTCCCGCTCGTGCTGAGCCCCTACCGCCTGCTCCTGATGCTGCCGTTCATGGCGTATGGCGTGATCCTGCTCGGGCTCAACCTGCTCTTCGGCCATACCGGCCTCGTCTCCTTCGGCCACGCGCTCTTCGTGGGCATCGGCGCCTACACCGGCGCCTTCCTCACCGTCCGCGCGGGCATCCGATCGCTGGAGGTGATCGTGCTGGTCGCCGCGGTCCTGGGCGCGCTCGCCGCCGCCCTGGTGGGTCTGCTCTGCGTGCGCTACGTGAAGATCTATTTCGGCATGCTCACGCTCGCCTTCGGCATGGTGTTCTACACGTTCCTGCTCAAGTTCTACCGGCTCACCGGCGGCGACGAGGGCATGCAGGTCCTGCGGCCGCTCCTGCTCGGGTTCAACCTGGACGCGATGCCCAAGACCTCCTACCTGGTCGGCCCCTATTACTACTACTGCCTGGGCGTGCTGGTGGTGGCCGCCGCCGTCATGTGGCGGATCGTGCGCTCGCCGTTCGGCCTCTGCCTGCGCACGATCCGCGACAACCCGGTGAAGGCGGAAGCGCTCGGGGTGAGCGTGACGCGCTACCGCTGGTACGCCTTCGTGATCTCGGCGGTGTTCGCGGCGGTCGGCGGCGCGCTCCTCGGTCCGCCGACCGGCAACGTGGACCCCACCCTCGCCTACTGGACCCACTCGGGCAGCCTCGTGTTCATGGTCTTGCTGGGCGGCTTCGCGAGCTTCTTCGGCCCGGTGCTGGGCGCCTTCGTGTTCATCTTCCTGCAGGACGCGGTGATGTCGGTGGTGCCCTACTGGCGGCTCGTCTTCGGCGCCATCCTGGCCGTCATCGTGATCTTCGCGCCCGGCGGGCTCATGGGCTTCTTCGCGGGACCGCGGCCGTCGTGACCGGCGCCGCGATCCTCGAGGCGCGCGACGTCCGCAAGCTCTACGGCGAGTTCGTCGCGCTCGACGGGGTGAGCCTCGCGGTGAAGGCCGGCGAGTTTGTCTCGATCATCGGTCCCAACGGGGCGGGCAAGTCCACGCTCATCAACGTACTGACCGGTGTGCTGCGGCCCACCGCGGGCACGGTGCGCTTCAAGGAACGCGACGTGGCCGGGATCGGCCCGGTGGCCTTGACCCGGCTCGGCCTCGCCCGGAGCTTCCAGCTCGTGCAGATCTTCCCGGACCTCACCGTGCTCGAGACCCTGCTGGCCCCCGTCATCTCCCGCCTCGGCCGGGGCACGTCGCTCTTCCGCTCGCTGGCCGGCGACCGCGAAGCCCAGGACGGCGCGCTCGAGGTGGCCGAGCTCTTCGGGCTGGCCGACAAGCGCCACCTGCCCGCGCGGCAGCTCCCTCAGGGCGACAAGAAGCTCCTCGACGTGGCCTCCGCCTTCGCGCTCCGGCCCGAGATCATCCTGCTGGACGAGCCGACGAGCGGCGTGAGCACCGCCGAGAAGTCGGCCATCATGGAGATCCTGGTCACCGCCTCGCGGCGCATGGGCCTCAAGGCGATCATCCAGGTCGAGCACGACATGGATATCGTCTTTGGTTACTCGGACCGCATCGTCGCGCTCCACCAGGGCAAGGTCCTGGCCGACGCCACCCCCGCCGCGATCCGCGCGGACGCGCGCGTGGTGGACAC
>CAMLFJ010000468.1 GCA_946479205.1 uncultured bacterium
CCGGGGCCCGCGGTCCACGCCGCGCAGTCGCCCACCGCGAAGACCTCGTCGTGCCCCACGCACTGGAGCGTCGGGCGAATGCGTACGAACCCGCCCTCGTCGGTCTCGAGCCCGGAGCCTCGGAAGATCGGCAGCGCAGCGGCGCCCGCCACCCAGACCACCGCGTCGGCGAGGAGCCGCTCGCCACCCTCCAGGTGCACCACGCCGGGCTCCGCCCGCGTCACGCGGGCCCCGGTCCGGATCACGATCCCGCGCGCCGCGGCCGCGGCCTGGACGCGGGCGGCGGCGCTCGCCGCGTAGCCCGGTAGGACGCGCGGGCCGGACTCGAGCAGGAGGACCTGGACGCGCCCGCCCCGATCGTGCCGGAGCCGGGCCGCGAGGGCGAAGGCTACCTCGACGCCGCCGGCGCCCGCGCCAACCACGACGAGGCGCGTGGTCTCGCGCGCCCGCGCGACGGCCAGAACCTCGTCCACCCGGCGGACGAACTCGCCGATGGGTCGTGTCGGGATCGCATGCTCGCGGACGCCCGGCAGCTCGAGCCTGGCCACCGTGGAGCCCACGTCGAATGACACCGTGTCGTAGGCGATCGGCGGTCGGCCGTCCAGGACGAGCCGCCGCGCGCCGATGTCGAGACCGGTGGCCGGGGCGACGATGCAGCGCGCGCCCGCGCGGAGCGCCAGCGGCCGCACGTCGATCTCGAGGGCCTCACGCGGGTACTGGCCGGCCACTAAGCCCGGCACCATGCCGGAGTAGACCGCGATCGGCCGATCCACCACGAGGGTGAGGCGCGCCCCGGGAACGGGCGCCATGGCCCAGCGCGTGAGCACCTGGATGTGGGCGTGGCCGCCGCCTACCAGGACCAGGTCGTGCCGGATCGGACCCGCGGACGGCGAGCGCATGCCCCTCCGCGGCGGAAGCCTCAGTGCTTGCCGTTGACCAGGGCCAGCGCGATGCGCTCCGGGCTCATCGGCAGCTCGGTCAGGCGCGCGCCGGTCGCGTTCTGGATGGCGTTCGCGATCGCGGCGGGCGCCGGGATGATGGGCGGCTCGCCCACACCGCGGGCGCCGAAGGGACCCGCCGGCGCGGGCACCTCGACGATGATGGTCTCGAGATTGGGCAGGTCCGCCGCGGTCAGCTTGCGATAGTCGAGCAGGCTCGGATTCGTGAGCCGCCCGACGTCGTCGAACAGGAGCCCTTCCGTCAGCGCCATGCCGATGGACTGCACGGCCCCGCCCTGCATCTGGCCCGCGACGCCCATCGGGTTGATGGCCTTGCCCACGTCCTGCACCACCACGAAGTCCAGCAGCGTCACCTCGCCGGTGTCCGGGTCCAGCTCGAGACGCGCGAGCTGGGCCGCGAAGCCGGGCGCCTGCTGGGTGAACGCCGGGTTGGCCTTGCCGAGCACCGGCGGCGTCTTCGACATGTAGAGGTTGCCCTTCTTGCCGATGGAGGCCAGCGTGATGCCCTTGCCCGGGGCGCCGCGCACCGTGACCTTGCCGTCCACCAGCTCGAGGTCGTGCACCGAGGCCTCGAGCTCAGCGGCCGCGATCTCGAACGTCTGCCGCCGCGCATCTTCCGCGGCCTGCAACACGGCCGCGCCGACTGTGTAAATGGTCTTGCTGCCCGCGCTGAGCCCGGTCATCGGCGCGACGTCGGTGTCACCGGTGGTGATGCGCACCAGGTCGGTGTCCACGCCGTAGGCGGACGCCGCGATCTGGGCCAGCGAGATGTTGGTGCCCGCGATGTCCACCTGGCCGGTGAGCACGGCGAGCGTGCCATCGGGATTCAGGCGCACCGTCGCGCCGGTGGGCTGGAGCCCGCCGAGCCAGCCGCCGAGGGCCAGGCCCACGCCGCGGCGCTTGCCGTTCTTGCTCTCGGTGATCCACTGCGTGCGGCTCTTCCAGTGCGGGTGCTCGGCGATGCGCGCGAGCACCTGCTTGGCCCCGTTGCTCTGCCAGGGCTGGCCGTTGACCATCGGATCGCCTTCCTGGATCAGGTGGCGCATGCGGAACTCGACCGAATCGAGCTCGAGATCGCGGGCGATCTGCTCCATCTGCGATTCGATCGCGAAGATGGTCTGGGGCGCCACCGGCGCGCGGTAGGCGGCCACGCTCGGCTTGTGGGTCAGCACCTCGAAGCCGCGGATGTCGAAGGACGGCCACTTGTACATGCTGCCGAGGAAGACCGCGCTGACCGCGAGCACCGCGCCGGAGTAGGCGCCGGAGTCGATGACGGTCTCCGCGTCGAGGGCCATCAGGGTGCCGTCGCGCTTGACGCCGGTCTTGAGCTTGATGATGACCTGCGGGGCGGGCATGCCCGCCTGCAGCTCTTCCCTCCGCGTCATGACGTAGCGCACCGGGCGCTTGGTGACCTGCGCCAGCACCGCGGTGATCGGCTCGCAGAGCGCGCGGATCTTTCCGCCGAAGCCGCCGCCGCACTCCACCGGGATGACCCGGATCGAGTTCTCGGGAATGCCGAGCACGTCGGCCACCTCGGAGCGCGTGTTGAACGAGCCCTGGGTGCTGGCCCAGAGCGTGAGCAGCCCGTTGCGGTCCCACTCGGCCAGGACCGCGTGCGGCTCGAGATAGCCCTGGTGCACCATCGGCACGCGATAGGTCTTCTCGAGGACGTGATCCGACTCGGCGAAGCCCTTGGCGGGGTCGCCGCGCTGCAGGCGCGCCTGCTGCGAGATGTTCACCGCCTTCGCGGGCGTCTCGCTCTTGGCGATGGCCACCGCGGAGTGGGCGAGGGCCTCGCTGGTGTCGGCCTCGGTGCCCGCGTCGGCGACCGGGGGCGCGCCGGGCAGCATGGCCTTGAGCGGATCGATCGAGGCGGCCAGCACCTGATACTCGACCTTGATGAGGTCGAGGGCTTCCTCGGCGATGGAGGGCTCGTCGGCGGCCACCGCGGCCACCGGCTGGCCCATGAACACCACGCGGTCGATGGCCAGGACGGCGTGGGCGCGCGTCGGCGCCTTCTTCTTGAGATGCGGGATGTCCTTGGCGGTGATGACCGCGCGCACGCCGGGCAGGGCCTTGGCCGCGCTGGTGTCGATCGAGACGATCTTCGCGTGGGCGTGCGGGCTGCGCAGCAGCTTGGCGTGCAGCAGGCCCTTGGGCTGGATGTCGGCCACGTACTGCACGCGCCCGGTGACCTTCTCGGGCCCGTCCGGCCGCGGAATCGAGATGCCGACTCCCTTGACGTCGCGCGTGGTCTTCATCGTGCTCATCGAGCGCTCCTCTGCGAGGCGAGCGTGCCCGCCGCCTCGCTGATCGCGGCCACCATCGCGGTGTAGCCGGTGCAGCGGCAGAGATTGCCGGCGATCCCGTAGCGGATCTCCTCCTCGGAGGGCCGCGGGTTCTCCTCGAGCAGCGCGGTCGCCGCCATCAGCAC
>CAMLFJ010000469.1 GCA_946479205.1 uncultured bacterium
GTCTGAGCGTAGCCGCCCGTCCCGAACGCCATCACAAATCCAAGTGCGACCGCCAGCATCGTCAACCGCCGCATAGGGGGCCTCCTCCTGAGAAGGTGAAATGCTCTGACTCTGTGTTCACCGTGCGCCCTGGCCGCTCGACAGTTGTCACAACGATGGCAACTCTCACGCCGGCCGGGCGAGGTGTGTCTGGTTGGGACCCGGCGGGCCGCCGGTCGGGCCCCAACTCCAGGCAGACCGGGACGAATCGGGGGCCGCCCGTTCGAGCGTCATCGGTCGCGCCCCCCTGATCGCCCGGCCGCGCGAACCTCGCGAGCGGCCGCCCGCGTCAAAGGTCCAGACGCGGGCAAACCGACCGATCGCTTCGAGGAGGGCGCGCATGGCAGATCAGCCGCTGACGGGACAACGGGCACTCGTGACGGGCGCGAGCTCCGGCATCGGGCTCGGGGTGGCCCGAGCGCTGGGAGCCGCGGGCGCCGACGTGGTCATCAACTACGTGTCGGCCCCGGAGACCGCGGAGCGGGTCGCCGAGGAGATTCGGGCGGGCGGTAGCCGGGCGATGGCCATCCGGGCCGACGTCTCCCGTGAGGACCAGGTGCAGGCGATGTTCGGACGGATGCTCGACGCGTGGGGCACGATCGACATCCTGGTCAACAATGCGGGGCTGCAGAAGGACGCGGCCTTCGGCGAGATGACCCTCGAGCAGTGGAACACCGTGATCGGGGTCAACCTCACCGGGATGTTCCTCTGCGCCCGGGAGGCGGTGCGGGAGATGACCCGGCGCGGACCGCGGCCCGAGGTTTCTCGCGCGACCGGCAAGATCATCTGCATCTCGTCGGTCCACGAGGTGATCCCGTGGGCCGGTCACGCCAACTACGCGGCCTCGAAGGGCGGAGTGAAGCTCTTCATGCAGACCCTGGCCCAGGAGCTGGCCCCCGCTCGGATCCGGGTCAACTCGATCGCGCCGGGGGCGATCCAGACCCCGATCAACCGCGACGCGTGGGAGACGCCGCAGGCGCTCGAGTCGCTCCTGAACCTGATCCCCTACGGCCGGATCGGTCAACCCGAGGACATCGGCCGGGTCGCGGTCTTCCTCGCCTCCGACGATGCCGACTACATCAACGGCCAGACCATCTTCGTGGACGGAGGGATGACTCTCTATCCCGAGTTCGCTCGCGGCGGATAGGCGCATGCACTACGACATCGCGATCATCGGTACCGGGGCGGGGGGCGGCACGCTGCTGCACGCCCTGGCGGGACGGGGCAAGCGAATTCTGGTCCTCGAGCGCGGCGACTACGTGCCGCGCGAGAAGGCGAACTGGAGCACGCGGGCGGTGAACCTCGAGGGGCGCTACCAGACCAAGGAAGTCTGGCGAGACCGCGAGGGCCAGCCGCTGCACCCGCACACCAACTACTACGTGGGGGGCAACACCAAGTTCTACGGGGCCGCGCTCTTCCGTCTTCGCCGCGAGGACTTCGGCGAGGTCAAGCACTGGGGCGGGGTATCGCCAGCCTGGCCGATCGACTACGACGACATGGAGCCCTACTACACCGCGGCGGAGCGCCTCTACCACGTCCACGGGGAGCGGGGAGTGGATCCGACAGATCCGCCCGCGAGCGCGCCGTACCCGCATCCGGCGGTGAGCCACGAGCCCCGTCTCCAGCAGCTGCACGAGGACTGGGCCCGGCAGGGCCTGCGGCCCTTCCACGTGCCGCTCGGGATCATGCTCGACGAGCGCAAGCCGAGCGCCAGTCGCTGCATCCGGTGCGAGACCTGTGACGGCCACCCGTGCCTGGTAGGGGCCAAGGCCGACGCGCAGGTGATCGCGGTCGACCCCGCGCTCGCGGATCCGAACGTGACGCTGCTGACCAACGCCTACGTCGCGAAGCTCGAGACCAGCGCGTCCGGCCGCGAGGTGACGAGGCTCGTGGTCAAGCGGGGCGATGTGATCGAAACCCACTCGGCGGGCGTGGTGGTGGTGTCGGCGGGCGCGATCAACTCGGCGGCGCTGCTGCTGCGCTCGGCCAGCGACCGGCATCCGGGCGGGCTCGCCAACGGCTCCGACATGGTCGGACGGCACTATATGGGTCACGTGAACTCGGTCCTGATGGCCATCTCCCGCTGCCCGAACCCGACCGTCTTCCAGAAGACGCTCGGCCTCAACGACTTCTACTTCGGGTCGCCGGAGTGGGAGTACCCGATGGGGCACATCTCGTTCGTCGGCAAGCTCGACGCCGACACCCTGAGGGGTGGGGCGCCCGCCATCGCGCCCGGGTGGTCGCTCGACCTGATGGCCAAGCACTCGATGGACTTCTGGCTGACGTCGGAAGACCTGCCGGACCCGGACAACCGGGTGACGCTCGACCGCGAGGGCAACATCGTCCTGGCCTACCGGCCGAACAACGAGACCGCGCACCAGCGCCTGACCGCCAAGCTCGAGCAGCTCATGAAGCAGCAGCGGAAGTGCGGAGTGCACGGTCACGAGTGCCACGAGGGGCTCTTCTCGCGCAACCTGTTCCTGGGCCAGCGCATCCCCCTGGCCGGGGTGGCCCACCAGAACGGCACCGCGCGCTTCGGTCACGATCCGCGCGCCTCCGTGCTGGACGTGAACTGCCGGGCCCACGAGGTGGACAACCTCTACGTGGTCGACGCGAGCTTCTTCCCCTCGAGCGCGGCGGTGAACCCCGCGCTCACGATCATGGCCAATGCGCTCCGCGTGGCCGAGCATCTGAAGAGCCGGCTCGGGATCTGATCGAGATGGATTTCGGTCGGGAGATCACGGGAAGCCTCACGCTGGCCGAGTCGCGTGAGTGGCTCTGCGTCAACGGGCTCGGTGGCTTCGCGTCGGGTACGGTGGCCGGCCTGCCGACCCGGCGATACCACGGTCTGCTGGTGGCCGCGCTGAAGCCGCCGGGGGGGCGCACGGTGCTGGTCACCGGGCTCCACGAGCGCGTGGAGTACGACGGAGCGATGTACGAGCTCTCGACCGCCCGCTGGACGGACGGCACCGTCGCGCCGGAAGGGTACCGGCTGATCGAGCGCTTCTACCTTGACGGCACCACGCCGGTGTGGCACTACGCGTGCGGCGATGCCCTGGTGGAGAAGCGGGTGTGGATGGAGCCGGGCGCCAACACCACCTACGTGCGCTATCGTCTCCTGCGCGCCGGCGCGGGCGGGCCGATGCACCTCCGGCTGCGCGCGCTGGTGAGCTATCGCGAGTTCCACGCCACGACGCACGGCCCCGGCTGGCAGATGGCGGTGACGCCGGCGGACCAGGGCTTGCAGGTCACCGCCTACGACGGCGCGCGGCCGCTGTCGATCCAGGTGCTGGGTGCGACGGCCGAGCCGGCGAAGGACTGGTACGTGGGCTTCCGGCTCGCCGCGGAGG
>CAMLFJ010000470.1 GCA_946479205.1 uncultured bacterium
CAGGCGGGACGCGTAGACGAGGAGATCGAGCTCGCTCTTGCCCTGCGCGTCCGCGGAGCTCCATCGGGAGTTCATGGCGCCATCACCATACCCGAAACTTCCCGCCAAATCACCTGGAGCCCGCGCGGCGGGGCCGAGCGCGCGTTGACACCCCCGCGCGCGCCTCCTATCGTAGCCGCGTGACCGCGTGGACGCGGCAGGGCCTCGCGCTGGGCGCCACGCTGATCTTGATCGGCCCGGGCGCGCCCGCGCCCCGGGCCGCCCGCGCCGACGGGGTCATGCTCATCCAGGCCGGCGCGTTCTGGTCACGAACCGGGAGGTCGCGCTCTTCCTCGAGGCGCGCGGGCTCCGGAGCGCCGAGGGCGAGGAGCGGGGCGACCAGCGCCCGACGGGCACCGGACCGACGGGGGTCCAGGACCTCCTCGGCAATCTGCGGGAGTGGACGGCCAGCGAGTATCGCCCCTACCCCTACCGCCCGGACGACGGCCGCGAGACGGCCGGAGCCCGTGCGACCCGGGTGGTACGGGGGGCCAGTCACGACGATCCCGAGGAGACGTTACGGGTGACGATCCGGCGCTTCTACTCGTATGATGGATCTCATCGCGGCCTGGCCCGCCGGCACCACCACGTCGGGTTCCGCTGCGCGACTTCGGAAGACCTGGGAGGTTACTGACGCGATGAAAGGCCTGATGATGGACTACCCGCTCACCCTCACCCAGTTCTTCGAGCGCACGCGCCGGCTCTTCCACCGGAAGACCATGGCGACGCGGGTGCCCGGGGTGGGGCTCGAGCGCTACACCTACGCCGACTACGCCGACCGGGTATGCCGGCTGGCCGCCGCGCTGCGGGGGCTGGGCCTGCAGAAGGGCGCGCGCGTCGGGACCTTCGCGTGGAACTCGCACCGGCACATGGAGGTGTACTTCGCGGCGCCGCTCATGGGCATGGTGCTGCACACCGTGAACATCCGGCTCTCCGCCCAGGACATCACCTACATCGTCAACCACGCGGGCGACGAGGTGCTGATCGTCGACGCGAGCCTCTGGCACATCCTCGAGCCGATCCGCCGAGACCTCACCACCGTCAAGCACGTGATCATCATGAAGGACACGCCGGGCGCGGCGATGCCTCCGGGCGCGCTCGACTACGAGCAGCTCGTGCTGGCGACCGCGCCGGTCACCGAGTGGCCGCGCGTCGAGGAGACGGACGCGGCCGGCATCTGCTACACCTCCGGGACCACCGGGCACCCGAAGGGGGTGCTCTACACCCATCGCGCGATCTACCTGCACTGCTTCGCCTCGTCCACCGTGGACGTGCTCGGCATCTGCGAGCGCGACGTGATCCTCCACATCGTCCCGATGTTCCACGCCAACGCCTGGTGCGTGCCGTTCGCGGGCGTCATGAACGGGTCCACCCAGATCTTCGGGGGGCCCAACCCGCAGCCGCGCGACATCATCGAGATCGTGCACCAGGAGAAGGTCACGCTGGTCGGCGCGGTGCCCACGGTGTGGATCGCCATCCAGGGCATCCTCGAGAAGGAGCCCCAGTGGGACATCTCCTCGATCCGCTGCATCCCGATCGGCGGCTCGGCGGCGCCCCGGAGCCTGATCGAGCTGTTCGACAAGAAGTACGGGGCCTACATGCTTCACGCCTGGGGCATGACCGAGATGACCCCGCTCGGCAGCGTGTGCCGGCCGCGGTCCTACATGGACGCGCTGCCCGAGGACGAGCGCTACGCGGTGCGGGCCAAGCAGGGCGCGCCGGTGGCCGGTGTCGATATGCGAATCGTCGACGACGCGGGCACCGTGCTGCCGTGGGACGGTAAGAGCGCGGGCGAGATCCAGGTGCGCGGGCCGTGGGTGACCAGCGGCTACTACAACAACGCGGAGGGGGCCGCCCAGTTCACCGAGGACGGGTGGTTCCGCACCGGCGACGTGGCCTCGCTCGATCCCGACGGCTACATCCAGATCACCGACCGCACCAAGGACCTCATCAAGTCGGGCGGCGAGTGGATCTCGAGCGTGGACATGGAGACCACCATCATGGGCCACCCCAAGGTGCTGGAGGCCGCGGTCATCGCGGTGCCGCACGAGCGCTGGGTGGAGCGGCCGCTCGCCTGCATCGTCCCCAAGCCCGAGTTCAAGGACGCCCTCACCGCGGCCGAGATCATGGAGTACCTCAAGCCGCGGGTGGCCAAGTGGTGGCTCCCCGACGAGGTCGTCTTCATCGACGCGGTCCCCAAGACGAGCGTCGGGAAGTTCGACAAGAAAGTCCTCCGCGAGCGCTTCAAGACCTGGAAGCCGAAGGCCTAGATCGGCCTAGCAGCGCCTGGTGAGGGCGGGCCAGTCTTCGCCGGGCAGGAGCGGCTCCGCGCGACGGGTCGCGGTCGCGGCCAGGGACTTGAGACGGGCGATGCGCTCCTCGGGCATCGGGTGCGAGGAGAGATACGTCAGCGCCTTGGGCTGGGCGCCCTCCTCCTTCTGGATCTTCTCGAAGAAGGCGATCATGCCCCCGGGGTCCACGCGGGCGGCGAGCAGCATCTTCATGCCCTCGACGTCGGCCTCGTCCTCCGCCCGCCGCGAGTAGCGCAGCTCGCCGAGCGCGCGGGCGGTCTGCAGCCCGTACGCGAGGGGCCCCGTCACGTCGCCGGTCAGCGCCATCAGCAGGAGCCCGGTGCCCACGTCCTGGATCACCGCGCGCGTGGTGTGGCGCCGCAGGATGTGCTGCAGCTCGTGGGCCACCACCCCCGCCAGCTCTTCCGGGGTGCTCGTCCGCTCGAGGAGCCCGTGGAAGATCACCACGTGGCCGCCGGGCGCGGCCAGCGCGTTCACCACCGGCCGGTTCACCACGTAGACCCGCATCGTGTAGGGCGCCGGCGGCCCCGCGGCCAGGAGCCGCGCCACGATCGCGTCCATCGCCGCGCCCAGCGCCGCGTCGCCGCAGCGCCGCTCGGGCGGTGCCAGGTAAGTCACCGCGGACCGGCCGAGGGTCTCCTCCCAGGCCACCGGCACGTGGGGCGTGACGAGCGCGGCCAGCAGGGGAATGCCCCACAGATAGATCGCGACGGTCGTCGCGAGCACGCCGCCCGCCGCCACGATCGTCCACCGGAGGCGCGCGGAGCGTCGCCGCGGGTCGTGGAAGCGCGGGCCCACGTGCGGCGCGACCTCGTGCAGGCTCTGGAGGAACGCGGCGTCCGCGATCAGCAAGGTCTCGGGCAGCTCCCCACCCCGCTCGATGCGCACCTCCTCGCCCGACGCCGAGCACGGCAGCAACGTCACCCGGCAGCCGCGTTCGCGAAACTGCCGGACTATGGAGAGCTTGATCCCGGTGTCGATGCCGACGACGTGGGGTCCGTCGCCGTCGAACT
>CAMLFJ010000471.1 GCA_946479205.1 uncultured bacterium
CGTGGATGTCCGCGCGCGTCACCGGCACGCGCTCGATGCGCGCGCAGCCGAAGGGGGCCAGCGCGTCCTCGATGGCCTGGGCGATCAGCGGGTGCACCGGCATGATGCCGCCCTCGCCCGCGCCCTTGGCGCCGAGCGGGTTGAGCGGCGTCGGCGTCTCGAGGTGGCGCAGCTCGAAGACGGGCGGCGCGTCGGCCGCGGTGGCGAGCGTATAGTCCATCAAGGTCGCGGTGAGGCGCTGGCCGCCGTCGTCGTAGGCGAGCTGGACGTTCAGCGCGTCCGGCAGACCCTGCACCACCGCGCCGTGGATCTGGCCATCCACGATCCCCGGCTCGAGCACGTGGCCGCAGTCGTGCGCCACGATCCAGCGGAGGATGGTGACCGCGCCGGTCTCCGGGTCCACCTCCAGCACCACCGCGTGGGTGCCGTTGGCGTAGCTCGACTGCTCGACGCTGAAGACCTGGGTGTCCTCGAGGCCGGCGGTCTCCCCGGGCACCCGGCCGGCGTGCGCGGCCGCCGCGACCTCGCGCCAACCGAGCGCGCGGCTCGGGAGCCCGCGCACCGAGAAGCGGCCGTCCTCGACCACGAGGTCCGCGGGCGCCGCCTCGAGCAGGTGCGCGGCCACCCGGCGCGCCTTCGCGAGCACCGCGCGCGAGGCCAGCAGCGCCGCGCTGCCGCCGATCGCGGCGGTGCGGCTGCCGTAGGTGCCGCCACCAGTGTGCACGAGGGCGGTGTCGCCGGT
The DNA here is from genome assembly GCA_946479205.1 of uncultured bacterium. The sequence continues at coordinate 743 of CAMLFJ010000471.1, forward strand.
CAGCACCTCGATCGCGTCGGCGTCCACCCCGAGCTGCCGGCCGACCAGCCGCGAGAACATCGTGACGTGCCCCTGCCCCTGCGGCGCGGCGCCGCTGACCACCGTGACCGCGCCGTCGGGATGCACGCGCACCACCGCGCTCTCGTTCGGCACGGTCGCGGTGGCCTCCACGTAGTTGACGACGCCGATGCCGAGGTAGCGCCCCTGCTCGCGGAGCCGCGCCTGCTCCGCCCGCGCCGAGGGCAGGTCGAGCGCCTCCAGCGCCAGGTCCATGCAGCGCGGGTAGTCGCCGCTGTCGTAGTCCACCGGCCCGCGCCCCGCGGTCTTGAGCCCGGTGGCGTACGGATGCCGGTCGGCCGGGATGAGGTTCCGCCGGCGCAGCGCGACCGGATCCATGCCCAGCTCCCGCGCGAGCGCGTCCATCGCCCGCTCGATGAGGGCGGTCCCGTACGGACGCCCGGCGCCGCGGTAGGCGCCCGCCGGCGTGGTGCAGGTCATCACCCCGCGGAAGCGCAGGTCGAGCGCGGGGATCACGTAGGAGCCCACCGAGTGGATCATCGCGTTCTGGAGCAGGTTGAGGCCGGAGATGGTGTAGGCGCCCATCTCGTGGAGGAAGTCGTCGCGCAGCCCCAGCAGTCGCCCGTCCCGGGTGGCCGCGATCTCCACGTCGTGCACCTGGTCCCGCTCCACGCAGGCCACCAGTGTGTGCTCGCGCCGCGTCTCGATCCACTTCACCGGACGGCCGAGCTGCCGGGCCAGCTCCGCCACCGCGATGTACTCCGGGTAGTACATGCCCTTGGTGCCGAACCCGCCGCCCACGTCGGGCGGGGCGATGACCCGCACGTGCTCCTCGGGCAATCCCAGCTGCTCCGCGAGCACCCCGCGATGGCGATGGACCATCTGCACCGCGCCCCACACGGTGAGCCGCGCGTCCTTCCACTGGGCGATCAGGGAGCGCGGCTCGAGCGGGTGCGCGCCGCCGCGGGCCAGGCGGACGCGCGCGCGCACGGTCACCGGGGCGGCGCGCAGGGCCGCGTCCACGTCGCCGACGCGCTGCCGCCACTCGGCGACCAGGTTGCTGCCGATCGCCTCGTGGAGGATCGGCGCGCCCGGGGCCAGCGCGGCCTCCACGTCCACCACCGCGGGCAGCGGGTCGTACTCCACGCGGATGAGGTCGAGCGCGTCCCAGGCGCGATACACGTCGTCCGCGATCACCACCGCCACCGGCTCGCCCACGAAGCGCACCCGGTCGCGCGCCAGCGGCATGATCTTGCAGGGCACCGGCAGCGCCGGATGCGGCGCGTAAATCGGCATCGGCGCGCCCGCGGGCCCCAGGTCCGCCGCCACGTAGACGCCCACCACGCCGGGCAGCCGGCGCGCCGCCGTCACGTCGATCGCGCGGATGCGCGCGTGCGCGTGGGGCGATCGCAGCATCGCCGCGTGCAGGCACCCCGGCACGCGGAGATCGTCCACGAACTCCCCCGCCCCGGTGATCAGGCGCGGGTCCTCCCGCCTCCTCACCGCGCCAGCATGCTCAGCCATATCGCTCCGTTGCGGGGGTCAGGTCTTGAATTACGACATTTCCGCCAGGCCATGCCCCGGCCACCAGCTTGAAAATGTCGTAATTCAAGACCTGACCCCAGTCTAGGTGTCCACGGGCAGGCGGGCGCGCCAGTCGAGGGTGCGGGAGATGAGGGGGCGCAGGGCCAGGATCACGAGGACGAGGCCGATCGCGAGCAGGGCCATCGAGATCGGCCGGGTGATGAAGATCGTGTAGTTGCCGGCCGACATGGCGAGCGACTGGCGGAGCGAGAGCTCCATCATCGGCGCGAGCACCAGCCCCAGCACGATCGGCGCGGTCTCGAAGTCGAGCTTGCGCAGTATGTAGCCGACCACGCCCATCGCCAGCATGATCCAGACGTCCACCGCGCTGCTGTTGACCGCGTACACGCCCAGGATCGAGCAGACGAGCACGATCGGGTACAGGACCGGGTACGGCACCCGCAGCAGGTTCACGAAGAGCCCGACCAGCGGCAGGTTGAGGATCAACAAGATCACGTTGCCCACGTACATCGAGGCGATGAAGCCCCAGAAGAGCCGCGGATCCTGCTGGATCAGCAGCGGGCCCGGCGTCACCCCGTGCACCATCATGGCGGCCAGCAGCAGCGCGGCCACCGGCACGCCCGGCACGCCCAGCGCCAGCATCGGCACGAAGGCCCCGGAGGTCGCGGCGTTGTTCGCGGATTCCGGGCCCGCCACGCCGGCCACCGCCCCCTTGCCGAACTCCTCCGGGCGCTTCGAGATCTTCCGCTCGATCGCGTACGACACGAACGTCGAGATGACGTGCGCGGAGCCCGGGATGATGCCGATCAGGAAGCCGATGCCGGTGCCGCGCCAGATCGGCATGTGGGCCTCGCGCCACTCCTGGCGCGACGGGAGCAGGTCGCGCAGGCGGGGGCGGATCACCGCGGGCGGGTTCTCCTGCCCCGCGGTCAGCAGGATCTCGGCGAGGCCGAAGAGCCCGACCGCGACCGGCACCACCCCGATGCCGTCGGCGAGCTCGGTCACGCCGTAGGCGAAGCGGAAGTAGCCGCTCATCTGGTCGATGCCGATCATGCC
>CAMLFJ010000472.1 GCA_946479205.1 uncultured bacterium
GTGGGCTGGCTGGCCCGTGTGGGTGGCTCGGAGGATGGCCTGTCCGATGATGAGAGTCAAGCGCCGGGGGCTAGTCCGCGAACTGGGCCGCGCGCCACTTGAGCGCCGCCCCCAGGCCCTCCTTCTCCCTGATCTCGTCGAACTTCATCCCGACCTCGGTGCGCGCCGCGTAGAGCGGAGCGAGGACGTCGAGCCCGGCGAGGATCGCGTTGCGTAAGCCGGCCGCCTCGGCGCCCCGCCGGGTCGCGAGCTTGGTGGCCGCGAGCGACTCCGGGGAGATCAGCGCCATCCGCCGGGCGAACGTGAGCGTCGCGGCCTGGAGCTGGGCGCGGGGGACGACGCGGTTGACCATCCCGTACGCGAGCGCGGTCTGCGCGTCGATGCTGTCGCCCAGGTAGAGGAGCTCGCGGGCGCGCCGCAGCCCGATCACGAAGGGCATCACGAGGCCGGGGCCGACGTTGGAGAAGCGGATCTCGGGCTCGCCGAAGACCGCGTCGTCGGAGGCGATGGCGAGGTCGCAGAGCATCATGAGCTCGCAGCCCCCGCCCAGGCAGTGGCCCTGGACCGAGGCGATCACCGGCTTGTTCATGTCCCACGGCGTCATCTCGAGCCGGATGTCGTCGGTGAGCGACTCGTGCCAGGCCAGCGCGTTGCCCCGCCGCGCGGCGCGGGCCGGGTTGGGCGAGATGTCGTAGCCCGCGCTGAAGCTCCGGCCCTCCGCGCGCAGCACCACCACGCTCGTGTCCGGGTCGGCGTCCGCCGCGCGGAGGCGCTCGACGAGCGCGTGCTTGAGCTCGAGGCTGATCGCGTTGAGCTTGTCGGGACGGTTGATCGTCACGATGCCGATGCGGCCCTCGACGGTGTAGGTCACGATCTCCGCGGTCATGGGGGCTCCTTGATGGGGTTCACGTTGGAACGCTCCTCGGCCCGGAGCCCGGTCCCGACGGGTGGGCTCCGGCCGGCCGCGGGCAGTATCCTCCGAGGAGCCGGGCGACGCAACGAGGCCGCCGGGCTAGAATGCCGGCAGCCATGAGCGGAGCCGAAGTCCGGGGACGGTGCGCCCCTCAGTTCGAGTCACTGCGCCGGGCACTCGCCGACAGCATCGACGCCGGTCGCGAGGTGGGCGCCGCGCTCTCGGTCTACGTGGGCACGCGGTCGGTCGTCGACCTGTGGGCCGGTCACCGGGATGCGGCCAGGACGCGGCCCTGGGACGAGAACACGATCGTCAATCTCTACTCGGTGGGGAAAGCCATCACCGCGGTCTGCGCGCTCCGGCTCGTGGAGGATGGCGCGCTCGACCTCGACGCGCCCGTCTCACGCTACTGGCCCGAGTTCGGACAGGCCGGGAAGGATCGCGTATCCGTTCGCCACCTGCTGACCCACCAGGCGGGATTGCCCGCCGTGCTCCGCGAGCTGCCGCCCGGCGCAGTGTTGCAATGGGAGGTCATGACCGGGGCGCTCGCCGCGCAGGAGCCCTGGTGGAATCCGGGCGAAGGCCACGGGTACCACGTCAACACGTATGGGTTCCTCGTCGGCGAGGTGATGCGAAGGGTCACCGGCAAGAAGCCCGGCGTCTATCTGCGTGACGAGATCGCCCGGCCGGCCGGGGTGGACTTCTTCATCGGGTTCGGGCCCGAGCTCGATCCACGCTGTGCCGACGTGATCCCCGCTCTACCCGGCCCGGACGCGGCGGAGCGGAGGGCGTGGCTCGAGCGCGACCCGGCCACGCTCGCCGGCCTGCCCCGGATGCGCGTGGCCGCCTATCGAAACCCGGCGGATCTCTCGGGGCAGGGGATCGTCAACACGCGCGAGTGGCGCGCCGCCGAGGTCCCGTCGACGAATGGCCACGGCAGCGCCCGCGCGATCGCCCGGTTCTACTCGGCGCTGGCGACCGATGGCGACCTGGACGGCGTCCACATCCTCGCGCCCGCGACCATCGAGGCGGCGATCGCCGAGCAGGTATCCGGGGAGGATCTCGTCCTGGACCGGTCGACCCGCTTCGGGCTGGGATTCCAGCTCGCCATGCCGGCCCGGCCCCTGGGGCCGAACCCGCGCGCCTTCGGTCACTTCGGGGCCGGGGGCTCGCTCGGATTCGCCGATCCCGACGCGCACGTCGCGTTCGGATACGCGATGAACCAGGGCCGGGAGGGCTGGCAGCACAAGCACGTCCGCGATCTCATCGATCGCGTCTACGCCGCGCTCTAGCTCGCGCGGGCCCTCCCCGGTCATGACGCGCGAAAGCGATCGGCGGCCCTGGCGCGGGCCTTCGAGGCCTCGACGTCCCGGTCGCGGGGCGGGGCGTTCGTCACGAGCGAATCCAGCAGCCCCCGTGCGACCTGCGTGACCTGGTCCACCGCCCGGTTGAACGCGGGCTCGTTGGCCCTGGATGGCCGCGTGAAGCCGCTCAGCTTCCGGACGAACTGCAGGGCGGAGGCGCGGATCTCCTCGTCCGTGGCCGGCGGCGTGAAGTTGTGCAGGGTCTTGATGTTTCGGCACATGAACAATCCTCCGGGGTCGGTCGACATCGTGTCGATCCGCGTCTAGAGTAACAGCGGCTATCCAAATTCTACCGCGGAGGAGCTGCCCATGGCGTCCAAGCAACCACCCCTCAAGCTCGACGGTCCGCTACGCAAGCGGGTGTACGACTCGATCGCCGAGACCATCGGCAACACCCCGCTCGTGCGGCTCAACCGGGTAGCGCAGGAGGCCGGCGCGGTGGCCCGGGTCCTCGTGAAGCTCGAGTACCTCAACCCGCTGCTCAGCGTGAAGGATCGCATCGGGGTCTCGATGATCGAGGCGCTGGAGGCGGAGGGCAAGATCGGCCCCGGCTCGGTGATCATCGAGCCGACCTCCGGCAACACCGGCATCGGCCTCGCGTTCATGTGCGCGGTGCGCGGTTACCGGTGCATCTTGACGATGCCCGAATCGATGTCGATCGAGCGGCGCAAGATGTTCGCCCTGCTCGGCGCGGAGACGGTGCTGACCCCGAAGGAGCAGCGGGTGCAGGGAGCGGTCGACGCGGCGCAGAAGCTCCTCAAGGAGATCCCGAACTCGGTGATGCCGTGGCAGTTCGGTAATCCCGCCAACCCGGCCATTCACCGCCGCACCACCGCCGAGGAGATCTGGAGCGACACCGGCGGCGAGGTGGACTTCCTGGTCTCGGGGGTCGGCACCGGGGGCACGCTGACCGGGTGCGGCGAGGTGATCAAGCCGCGGCGGCCGTCGCTCAAGATCGTCGCGGTCGAGCCCAAGGACAGCGCGGTGCTATCCGGCGGGACCGCGGGCCCGCACGCCATCCAGGGAATCGGAGCGGGATTCGTGCCGGAGGTCCTCGACGTCAAGCTCATCG
>CAMLFJ010000473.1 GCA_946479205.1 uncultured bacterium
CAGATGATCGCCGGGCGGATTCACGCGGCGGGCTCCACCACCAGCGCGGTCCGGCAGCCGCCGCGCGCGATGCCGTGCACGAGCACCGCGGACGTCCCGCGCGCCGCGTCCAGCGCGGCCGCGCCCACGCGCAGCGCGCCGAGGCCGCCGTGCTGGCCGAAGAGGGGGGCCAGGGAGACCGGCGGGACGAGGTCGTCGGGCGCGGCGAGGTCGCGGCCCAGCAGCGCGCGCTCCCAGTCGTCCACCCCGGGGTCGCCGTTGCCGGCCCCGTAGCAGCGCGCGACTCCGGTGGTCCCGCGACCGCGGATCAGCCGCGCCACCGGCGAGCCGGGATCCGCGCGCCCGGCGCGGCCGGTGTGGGGCGCGACCGGCACATTGCCCCAGGCGGTCGCGGTGATCTCGGCGATGACCCGCGCGCCGCGCGCCCGCGCCATCTCTCGCTCCTCGAGCACCAGGAACGTGGCGCCCTCGCCCAGGACCGGCCCGTTGTGATCGGCCGCGAACGGGCGGCAGCCCTCCGGCCCCACGCCGCCCATCGGAGAGAGCGCGCCCATCTGGGCCAGCCGCTCGTACACGTCGTGGAACAATTCGTCCACCCCACCCGCCACCACCGCTTCCGCGCGACCGTCGGCGACCAGGCGCGCCCCGCGCGCGACCGCGAGATCGCCCGCGAGGGTGGCCTGGTTCACGGTGATGGAGGGGGCCTTCGCCCCGATCGCGATCGCCGCGATGGAGGCCATCGTGTTCATCACGGTATTGGGAAAGATCATCGGCGAGAGACCGGCGGGGCCCCGACGCAGGAAGCCCACCGCGAAGTCGCGGCTCGAGGTGAAGTCGCCGTGCTCGGTGCCGACCACGATGCCGAGCCCGGGCCCGCCCGCCACCTCTGCGTCGCGCACCGCGAGCAGGCAGGCCCCGAGGGCGAGCCGGCAGATGCGGGAGAGCCGCCGGGCCGCGTCCCGATCCACGAGGGAGGCGAGCGCCGCGTCGTCCACCTCGGCGGCGAGGCGGCTCGACATCGCGGCGGTGTCGAACGCGCGCACCGGCCCGATGGTGGAGCGGCCGAGGGCCAGCGCCCCGGCCAGCGCGTCCCGCCCGCCCGCGGTGGAAGCGTTGACCGTGCCAATGCCGCTGATCACCACGCGCCGGTCAGTCATGAGCCGGTTTCTGGAAAACGAGGCTGACGTTCTGGCCGCCGAAGCCGAACGAGTTCGAGAGGGCGGCGCTCACGTCGGCCGGGCGCGCGACGACCGGCAGGCAGTCGAAGGGCACCTCGGGATCCACGTGCTCAAGATTGGCGGTCGGCGGCAGCAGCCCGTGCTGGAGCGCCAGGATCGTGGCGATCGCCTCCACGCTGCCCGCCGCGGCCATCGTGTGGCCCACCAGCGACTTGGTGGAGCTGACCAGCGCGCCGCCTTCGCCGAAGACGCGCCGGAGCGCGAGCGCCTCCGCGCGGTCGTTCTGCGGGGTGCCGGTGCCGTGGGCATTGACGTAGCCGACCTCGCGCGCGGCCAGTCCGGCCGCGTCGAGGGCTCCCTGCATCGCGTGGATCATCCCCTCGCCCTCGGGATGCGGCGCGGTCACGTGGTGCGCGTCCGTGGTCATGCCGTAGCCGGCGAGGCGTGCGTGGACGCGCCCGCCCCGCGCCCGGCAGTGGGCCGCGTCCTCGATGACCAGGAAGGCGGCGGCCTCCCCGATCGACATGCCGCGCCGGTCACGGTCGAAGGGGCGGCACGGAGTGGGGTCGAGCAGCTTGAGCGCGTTGAAGCCCATGAAGCAGATGTGGGTCAGCGCGTCCACGCCGCCCACCAGCGCGGTCGGCGTCACGCCCGCGCGGATGAGATCGGCCCCCAGCGCGATCGACGCCGCGCCGGACGCGCAGGCCATGACCACCGTCTCCTTCGGGCCGGTGAGGCCCAGGCGCCAGCCGAGGGTCTCCGCGTGCGAGAACGGCAGGATCGAGCGCAGCGCCCCCATCCGCGACGAGGGGCGGCCCCGCGCGATCTCCCAGTACCAGTTCTCGCCCTCGAGCATGCCGCCCCCGACCGCGCCGATCAGGAGCGCGGCCTCCGCGCGCGCGGCCCCCTCGAGGCCCGCGTCGGCGAGGGCTTCGCGGGCGGCCGCGAGGGCGATCCGGTCCGCGCGCGAGCGGCGGCGCGACGAGGCGAGCGTGCCGATCACCTCGGCGGGAATCTCGGCCGCGATGCGCGAGCGAAAGCCTTCGGTCTCGATGACCGTGATGGGCTTGATCGTGCAGGCGCCGGCGGCGAGCCCGCTCCAGAAGCTCTTCACCCCGGCCCCGTAGGGACTGACGATCCCGAGACCACTGACCACGACGTCGGGCCGGCCGTCACGGGCCGCCGACCGGCTCATGCCGCGCTCATCGCCCGGGCTGGGCCTCGCGCCCTCAGGCCTGGCCGTTCTTGGCCAGGATGAACCGGGACAGGGAATCCAGCGAGAGGAACTCGTCGGTGAGGTCGTGGGCCTCGTCGATCACGATCCCGAAGCGCTCCTCGATGGCGACCGACAGCTCGATGAAATCGAGCGAGTCCAGACCCAGCGAGCCGTCGACGCCCTTGGGCAGCGTCGTCTCGAGCGTCATCTCGGCCGCCCGGCGCGGGTCGAACTTGAGCCGCTCGACGACGAGCCCCTTCAGCTCGTCCAGAACTTCCTTCTGCGTCATCGACACGACCTCCGCTTCACGCCGCGCTGCCGCGTGCGTGGGAATTTTCCGGGCTCCACCGGAGCCGCGCCTGCTCACCCCGCCAGCGTCCCGACAGCTCGACCGGTCCCGCCGCCCCTCGCGCGCGCCAGTCACGCAGATCCGCGAGCGGACCGGCCGCGAAGCGCTCGCCCGACCCGGCGGCTCCGGCCTCCCGCCCGCCGCCGCGCGCGGACTCGAACGAGATCGCGCCCGCGCCCCGCTCCAGCCACAGGCACGCCGCGGTCTCCACCAGCGGCCACCGATAGGAACGGCGGTGGCGCGCGTAGAGATCCGCGCACTCCTCGAAGATCTCGACCGCCAGCACCAGCGCCCGGTCGCAGGTGCCGGCCTCCAGCAGCCGGGCCGCCTGCTCGATGGCCCTGAGCGTCGCGGGCGCCCCGCCGATCAGAATCCCGTACGGGCCGGCCACCCCGAACTCGATCGCCACCTCCGCCGGCACCACCGCGGGCGCGGTGTAGGCGAAGTGCATCACCCCGCCCTGGCGCTCGATGAACGCGCGGTTGGAGGCCCCGTAGGCCGCGGCGGTCACGTACAGCAGCGCCGTCCGCTCACCCGCGATGGCCTCCCGCGAGGCCTTCCCATCTTCAAGCATCGCGTCCACGGCCGCAAGGGCCAG
>CAMLFJ010000474.1 GCA_946479205.1 uncultured bacterium
CCGCGTGCAGCACGAGGCGCTCGCGATGCTCCAGGTGCGCGAGAGCCGGCTCGTGGTCTCCGACCAGATCAAGGCGGAGCGCGAGGCCTCCATCGTGGACGGCGTGGTCGAGGCCCAGTTCCCCGACGCGGCGCGCCGGCGCTGGGCCGCGCGCCTGCGGGAGATGGCGGAGATCTTCCGCATCACTGGACGCCTCGAGCCGGCGGCGATGGCCGAGCAGACCGCGGCCGCGCTCGCGGACCCGGCGCGGTCGGCGACCGCGATCCCGTTCGCGCGGGCCCTCGCCGCGCGCGGCATCGAGATGGCCTCCGAGGTCGCGCTGGGTCGCACGCGCCTCGCGGACGTCAGCCGGACTCCCGCGCGGCGCGGGCGCTCATGATCCCCGGGCTGCGGGTCGGGCACGTCACGGACGCGGTCGGGCTCACCGGCTGCACGGTGATCCTGAGCGACGCGCCCGCGGTGGGCGGCCTGGAGATCCGCGGCTGGGCGGCCGGCGTGCACGGCCTCGAGTTCCTCGACCCGCGCCACCTCGTGCCCACGCTCGACGGCGTGGTCCTGGCCGGCGGCAGCGCCTTCGGCCTCGAGGCGATCTGGGGCGTGATGCGCTACCTCGAGGAGCGCGGCGTCGGCTTCCCCACCAGCCAGACCGTGGTGCCGCACGTGGCCGGCGCCATCCTCTACGACCTCGGGCTGGGGGATCCCGCCGCGCGGCCCGATCGCGCGATGGGCCAGCGCGCGGCCGCCGCCGCACGCCCGGGGCCGGTCGCCGAGGGGAACGTCGGCGCGGGCACCGGCGCCAGTGTCGGCAAGCTCCACGGCATCGCGCGCGCGACCAAGGGCGGGCTCGGCTGCGCGGTCCTGGAGCGCGACGGCGTGCACCTGGGCGCCCTGATGGCGGTCAACGCGGTGGGCGACGTGCGCGATCCCGACACGGGGCGGCTCATCGCGGGGGCGCGCGACGCCGCGGACGGCCGCCGGCTGATCGACACCGGCGCCGCGCTCGCCGCGGGCGCCCGCCCGCCCGCGTTCCGCCCGACCAACACCACCATCGGGCTGGTGGCGACGACCGCGGCGCTCGACAAGGCGGGGGCCGCCCGGCTGGCGCGGCTGGCGATGGATGGCTTCACGCGCGCTCTCTCGCCGCCGCACCTGAACACCGACGGCGACGCGCTCTTCTGTCTCTCGGTGGGCACCGAGAAGGCCGACGCGGACGCCCTCGGCCGCGACGCCGCGGACCTGGTGGCCCGCGCGATCGCGCGCGCCGTCCGCGCCGCCACCGCGGCCGGCGGCCTCCCCGCCGCCCGCGACCTCGAGTAGCGCGAATCCCCTCTCCCCTCAGGGGAGAGGGCAGGGTGAGGGGGGCAGGGTGAGGGGCCTCGCTACGCCTCGAAGGTGAACGTCGACCCCACCGACGTCACCACCGTCTCCGACGGCAGTCGCTGGAGCAGCGTGGCCATGGACTCGAGCCCGGTGCAGTGCTGCGGGACCACCCAGTCCACCTCGAGCGCGCGGAAGGCGTCCACCACGCGTGTGACCCGCTCCTCCTTGAGCCCGCTCAGGTGGAAGCCGCCGATCACCGCGTGGACCTTGGAGACACCCGCGATGCGGGTGGCGTTGCGGCAGATCCCGACGATGCCGCGGTGCGAGCACGACGTCACCACCACGAGCCCGCGGCCCTTCAGGTTGACGATCAGGGTCTGCTCGCCCAGGAAATCGTCCGGCACGATCGCCCCGTCGCGCTCGACACGGAGATTGGCCGGGATGGGCTCGAAGGGCTCCGCCTCGTGCATCTCCCCGCTCAGCAGCACGCCGTCGGCGAGCAGGGTCGGCGTCCGCACCGTCTCCACCCGGACGTCGTGGCGCTCGATCTCCTCCCGGTAGAGCCGCCCCATGCTGACGCGGTCGGCCCCGCGCTGGTTCCAGCGCGGGAGGAAGTGGTCCGTCCCGCCGTGGAACGCGAGCGCCTTCCTCATGGCCGGGCGATAGGTCCGCAGGAAGCCGAGCAGCCCTCCGAAGTGGTCCCAGTGCCCGTGGCTCAGCGCGAGGGCGTCGATCGAGCCCGGATCGAGGCCGAGCACCCGGAAGTTGTGGGTGATCGCGGCCTCGGAGGGGCCGAAGTCGAAGGCGATTCGCACCGTCTCTGCACCTCGTGTGATCTCGACGAAGTGGGCGAGGCCGTGCTCGGCCCGCAGGTCCACCATCTGGCGCGCCACGAAGGCGCTGTACCGGCGCGCGACCTTCTCGTCCTGCCGGAGGGCGTCGATGTAGTTGTCCACCACCGTGGTGACGCGAACGCGGTCGACCGGCGTGAGCGGGGCCATCAGTCCACCCGGGTCTCGTCGCGGTACATCACCTTGTGGCGGGTCGTCTTGACCCAGTCGTCGATCTCCCCGTCGGTCATGAGGTTGGCGGGATCGAAGCGGTCCCAGCTCGCGATCTGATCGAGCCGCTTCTTCCAGCGCTTGTAGGACGGCTTGAGCGGCGGCCCGAAGCACATGACGTCGATGATACTGAGCTCGTCGGGCACGCCGAGCAGGGGCTTCACCTGCTTCTGGATGTCGTCCTGCCCGATGGCGGTGATCCACCAGACCGCGTACCCGAGCGCGGCGGCGGCCAGGTGGGCGGACATGGTGGCGGCGGCCACCGACTGGAGCAGGATGCGCTCGGCGTTCTGGTGGTACCGCCGGTCGACATCCGAGCCGTCGTTGAGCACCGGAAAAGCACGGACGAAGCGGAAGTCGGCCGCGATCACGATGAGACCCGGCGCGGTCTTCACCCCGTGGTAGTTCGGGGTGGGAAAGCCCATGCGCAGCTTCGCGCGGTGCTGCTGCTCGTCCACGAAGCACTGGCCGATCGCCGCCTTCGCCGCCGCATCGGTGACCACGATGAAGTGCCAGGGCTGGGCATTGGCGCCCGACGGGGCGTGCCGCGCCGCCTCCAGGATCATCTCGACGTGCTCTCGCGGGATCTCGGCGGGCGCGAAGGCCCGGTTGGTCATGCGGGAGCGGATGACGTCCATCAGCGACTCGTAGCGAGAACTCATGCGCGCGCGTCTCTCCCCCGTGTATCTCCGTCGTCTACTTCTGTACTGCTCTTCCGTATTCGCTCGGCTCGCCTTCGGCTGCGCCTCGCCCTTCCTCTTGCCAGAGTCCGAGCGCGCGGATGGCGGGCTCGTCGTTGAGATGGAAGAGGCAGGCGGGTGCCTGGCTCGATCGGTTGCGGTGCGTGGTCCACTGCCACGGCGGCACCACGAACACGTCGCCGGCCTCCCAGTCGAGCGTCCGATCGCCGATCTGGCTCTCCCCCTGCCCCTCGATCACGTGGACCACCTCGCT
>CAMLFJ010000475.1 GCA_946479205.1 uncultured bacterium
TGACCACGCCCTACGTGATCCGCACCGTCACCGCCACCCTCACCCACTTCGACATCGCGCTGGAGGAGGCGGCCCAGAGCCTGGGCGCCAACCCGGTGCGCGCGTTCCTCGAGATCACGCTGGGGGTGATCAAGCCGGGCGTGGTCGCGGGCGCGATCTTCGCCTTCGCGATCTCCTTCGACAACTTCACGCTGTCGCTCTTCCTGACCAGCGCGAAGCTGACCCCGCTCCCGATCGAGCTCTTCGCCTATCTCAAGTACTCCTTCGATCCCACCGCGGCCGCGGTGTCCGCCTTCGCCATCGGGGTGGCCCTGGTCCTCGTGCTCGGCATCGCGCGCTTCATGGGGCTCGAGGAGTTCACCGGCTTTTGATGAGAGAACCCTGATGAGACCGGTGGGAGTGGAGGAGATCGAGAGCCTCGCCATCGGCGCCTGGATCCTGGGCACCGGGGGCGGCGGCAGCCCGTACCTGGCGCTGCTCAACATGCGCCAGCTCTACCGGCAAGGAATAGTCTGCCGGCTCATGGACGCCTCCGAGCTGGCCGACGACGACCTGGTGGCGGTGGTGTCCAACATGGGCGCGCCCCTGGTCGGCCAGGAGCGCCTCACCGACCCCAAGACGATGGCCCTGGCCGTCACCATGATGGAGGAGTACCTCGGGCGGAAGTTCCGCGCCCTGATGTCGCTCGAGATCGGCGGCGGCAACTCGATCCAGCCCTTCATGGGCGCGGCCGTGCTGGACCTCCCGGTGATCGACGGCGACTGCATGGGGCGCGCGTTCCCCGAGGCCCAGATGACCAGCTTCGCGATCCACGACCTGAAGATGTACCCGCTCACGATGGCCGACGTGCGCGACAACGCGGTGGTGGTCGCGCGGGCGGCGAGCTGGAAGTGGATGGAGCGCATCAGCCGCAAGGCCTGCGTGGAGATCGGCTCGATCGCCTCCACCTGCAAGGCCCCGCGCACCGGCAAGGAGATCAAGGAGTGCGCGATCCTGGGCTCCACCACCAAGGCCATCGGCATCGGCCGGGCGGTCCAGGCCGCGCGGCGGGCCCACCGCGATCCGATCGACGCGGTGCTCGAGGTCGAGGCCGGCATCAAGATCTTCAGCGGCAAGATCCACGACATCGCCCGCCGCACCACCGAGGGGTTCCTGCGCGGCACCGCGACCATCGAGGGCCTCGATGCCTTCCGCGGCCACACCTTCAAGCTGGCCTTCCAGAACGAGTTCGCGGTGGGCTGGCTCGACGGCGAGCCCCGCGTGATGACGCCCGATCTCATCTGCGTGCTCGATACCGTCGCGGGCGACGCGATCGGCACCGAGCTGCTGCGCTACGGCCAGCGCGTGACCGTCATCGCCCTGCCCGCCCCACCGATCCTGCTCACCCCCAAGGGCATCGAGCACGTGGGCCCGCGCGCCTTCGGCTACGACCTCGACTTCCGCTCGGTGTTCGCATGAGACGGCGCATCGGCATCGACGTGGGCGGCACCAACACCGACGCCGTCCTGCTGGAAGACGACGCGGTCGCCGCCGGGGTCAAGACACCCACCACACCCGACGTGACGACCGGGATCACGCGCGCCCTCGCCGCGCTGGTGGCGCAGGCGCCCGGCGCGCGCGAGGCGCAGGCGGCGATGATCGGGACCACGCATTTCACCAACGCGGTGGTGCAGCGGCGCGATCTGGGCCGCGTGGCCGCGGTGCGCATCGGCCTGCCCTCGGGTGCCTCGCTCCCGCCCTTCGTGGACTGGCCGGAGGACCTGGCGAATCTCGTGCGCGCCGAGGTGGTGATGCTCGAAGGCGGCCACGAGTTCGACGGCCGCCCGCTCGTGCCGTTCGACGGCAGGGGCATGCGCGCGGCGGCCCGGCGGATCCGCGACGCGGGTATCCGCTCGGTCGCCATCGCGTCGGTCTTCTCTCCGCTGAACGCGTCCTGCGAGGAAGAGGCCGCGGCCATCGTCCGTGAGGAATGCCCGGATGTCGCGGTCACCCTGTCGCACCGGCTCGGCCGAATCGGCCTGCTCGAGCGCGAGAACGCGACCCTGCTCAACGCCTGCCTCATCGAGCTGGCCCGGAAGACGACGCGCGCGTTCACGGAAGCCCTGCGCGCGAGCGGCATCAAGGCGCCGCTCTACCTCACCCAGAACGACGGCACCGTCATGCTGGCCGAGGTGGCCGAGGAGTACCCGGTCTACAGCTTCGCGTCGGGGCCGACCAACTCGATGCGCGGGGCCGCCTTCCTGTCCAAGCGCGACGAGGCCCTGGTGGTGGACGTGGGCGGCACCACCACCGACATCGGCAGCCTGCGCCACGGCTTCCCGCGCGAGGCCAACAGCGTGGTCGAGATCGGCGGGGTGCGCACGCTCTTTCGGATGCCCGACCTGCTCTCGCTGGGTCTGGGTGGCGGCACCCGGGTCGCGACCGCGCCCGCGCTCACGATCGGGCCCACCAGCGTGGGCTATCGCCTCACCGAGCAGGCGCTCGTCTTCGGCGGCGACGTCCTCACCGTGACCGACGTCGCGGTCGCGGCCGGGCTGATCGACCTGGGCGACCGCGCGCGCGTGGCCTCGCTGCCGGCCCGGCTGGTGGAGGACGCGCTCGCCCGCATCCGCGCCATGATCGAGGAGGGCGTGGACCGCATGAAGACCGACGCGGGCGACGCCCCGCTGATCGCGGTGGGGGGCGGGTCGTTCCTGGTGCCCCCGCGCCTGGCCGGCGTCTCCGAGGTCCTGAACGTGCCGCACCAGGCGGTGGCCAACGCGGTGGGCGCCGCGATCGCCCAGGTGAGCGGCGAGGTGGACCAGATCTTCCAGGATCTTACCCGGGACGAGGCCATCGCCCGCGCCCGCCGGGCCGCCGAGGACAAGGCGGTGGCGGCCGGCGCCGATCGAGCCACCCTCAACGTGGTGGAGGTGGAGGACCTGCCGCTGGCCTACCTGCCCGGCAACTCGCTGCGCACCCGGGTTCGCGTCGTCGGGGAGATCGCCCGGCAGCCGTAGCCGCCCCGGGGCGATTGGCCCTGGGGCGCAAGTTCAGGTACAGTAAGGGCGGAGCGTGAGCCAGTCTCCTGGAGGAGCCCCATGAGCGAAGAGCTGATGACCAAGGTGCAGGACCTGATCGAGAACATGATCAACCCGGCCGTCGCCGGTCACGGCGGGTTCGTCCAGCTCGTGGACGTCAAGGACAACAAGGTCTACTTGCAGATGGGCGGGGGCTGCCAGGGCTGCGGCGCCGCGGACGTCACGCTGAAGCAGGGGATCGAGCGGCTGATCAAGGAAGAGATCCCCGAGATCGAGGAAGTGCTCGACACCACCGACCACGCCTCGGGCGACAA
>CAMLFJ010000476.1 GCA_946479205.1 uncultured bacterium
AGCCGCTGGCCCAGCTCCCAGGCCGTCAGCGGCGCCTGCAGGTTCACGATCACCAGTCCCGGCCGCCCGTGCGCCCGGACCGCCAGTTCGAGCTCGTGCAGCGAGCCGACGAAGTGCGGATCCCACCCATATAGAGTCGCGAGGCCACGGACGGGAGCCGACAGCTCCAACGTCTCGTCAAGGATCAGGACATTCACAGTTTTGCGCTCCTCGAAGGATTTGCGCTACGCAGACGGTTCCACGCAACGCGTGTGCCATCGAAGGATTACAATATCGGCGGGTAGTTAGGGGCTTCAAACCGGGGCACGTCGCCAAAAGCTGGTTGGTCAAGCTCCAAATCTTGTCACCCGAAATTGGGTCAACCGGGCGGGGGAATCCCCAACCGGCGGCGGCGACGGCGCCACGCGGCCACACCCAGCAGTGCGAGGTTCGACCCGACCAGTGCGAGCGTCGCCGGCTCGGGCGTCGGCTGGAGCGCGCCCGGATCGCCTGGATCGAACGTCGGCCCCAGGCTCGTGACGCGTGGCGCTCCGCCGCCTCCGCCGCCAGACCACGGGAAGAGATTGCCGAACCCGGGATAGCCCCCTGGACCGACGCCGTTCGAAGGGCCTCCTGACCCCCCACCTGGACTGCTCGTGGAGAACTCTTCTGGCGTGGAGGCTGTGTCGCCAGTGGGATTGCCGCCCGGTAGATCCGCCGATCCGAGCTGAGCGAGCATGCCGCGCGCGAAGGCGGGTGCGGTATCGGAGACCGCGGTGCCACCGGCGCCCTCGTCGAGGCCGCCACCCGGGATGCCGCCGCCGTGGGTGATCATGGTCAAGTTGCGCGGCGGCTTCGGGGACGGTGGGGATGGTGGCGCGCCGGCATGCCCCATGAGCGAGTCCCACACGTCGCCCGGGATCTGCGCCACCGCCGCCGCGCTCCTCGGATCGCGCACCGACCCGGGCAGGGCCGACGTGCCCGGCAGACCGGCCAGGCCGCCACGCAGCGGCCAAAGGTAGAGCGGCAGCAGGATCAGGAGCAAGACGATGAGGGCGATCAGGGCCCGCCGGCGGTGGCGCGAAGGCGGAGGCTCAGCGTCCTGCATGCCCAGAGGGAATAGCGAAGGCCATGCCACCGGCGGAGCCGGAAGAACGCCACGTCATTCACGCACTTGAAGAGAACGTGCGACGTCGGGCACGATTTGCGCGGGACTCGCCGCCTCCGGTGAGCCCCTGCGGGTGCTCACTCAGGGCAAGCCGATACCCATCGGCGATCGGTCGCCCATTGCGCTCACGGACCAGCCGGGCCTAGGATGGCGGCCATGAAAATCACCGCCATCGACAGCGCCGTGCTGCGCATTCCGAACCGCAAGCCCATCGCGCTCGACTTCCCGCACCACAGCCTGGTCGTCGCGCACGTCCGCACCGACGAGGGCCTGACCGGCCTCGGTTACACGCTGGCCTTCGGCGGCGGTGGCGTCGAGTCCATCCAGACCTACCTCGACACGCGTCTTGCGCCACTGCTGATGGGCCAGGACCCGCTGCTGGTCGAGCGGCTGTGGGAGCGCATGTACCGCGCGGACCGCGGCATCAAGCGGCAGGGCGTCGCGGCCTACGCGCTCAGCGCGCTCGACATCGCGCTGTGGGACATCGTCGGGAAGGCGGCGGGGCTGCCGCTCTACAAGCTCTGGGGCGGGGTCACCGACCGGGTCGCCGCCTACGGCAGCGGCGGATGGCCGAGCTACTCGCTCGACGACCTGATCGGTGAAGCGCAGGCCTACGTGGCGCGGGGCTGCCGTTACTACAAGCTCAAGATCCACGACCCCGACCCGCGGGTGAACCGCGAGCGCGTGCTGGCGGTGAAGAAGGCGGTGGGCGATGGCGTCCGGCTCATGGTCGACGTCAACCAGAAGCTCGACGTGCTCGGCAACTTTCGCCAGGCGCGGCTCCTGGAAGACCTGGACCTCGTCTGGTACGAGGAGCCGGTGCTGGCCGATGACCTGGCCGCCTGCGCGGAGGTCGCTCGCGGCATCAACATCCCGGTGGCCACCGGCGAGAACAACTACACGCGCTTCGAGTTCCGCGACCTCATCGAGCGGGGCGCCGCCCGCTACCTGATGCCCGATCTCTGCCGCGCCAACGGCTTCAGCGAGACGCTCAAGATCGGCCGCCTGGCCGCCGCGCACCAGCTCGCGGTCTCGCCCCATGTCGTGCACGAGCTGTCGCTGCAGGTGGCCGGCGCGCTGAGCAACGGCTTCCTGGTGGAGTGGATCGACTGGGTGCCCGAGGACCTCTTCGCCGAGATGCCGGTCATGCAGGGCGGCGACTTCCTGATCCCGGATCGGCCGGGCCACGGCATGGCGCTGGCCCCGGGGGCGGAGAAGAAGTACCGCGTGGGCTGAGCGCGGGCTTTCAGAACACCGCGAGCGGGTTGGCGGGCGAGCCGGTGCCGCCCACGACCACGAGCGGGGCGACGATCAGCATGAACTCGTCCCGCTTCTCCTCCACGCAGGCCCGGCTCAGGGGCTCGAGGAGAGCATTGTCCACGAGCGCGACCCCGTAGGCGAAGAGGGCGGCGTGCACCGCCCAGGGGATGTCGTACCCGATCGGCAGGTGGTCCAGCATGTCCCAGACGAGCACGCTCACGTCGTGGTCCCGCAGGAACTCGAGACAGGACACGTGCAGCCCCGGCCGCTCCATGGGGCCGAGCGCGAACGGCCGCCCATAGGGCTTGTCGCCGTTTGCGGCCTGCCAGGCCTCCCGACCGGAATAGACACAGATCGCGTCCCCCGGCTCGAGCGTGAGCCCGCGGGCCCGCACGATGTCCTCCAGCTCCCAGCCGTGCACGGGCCGGTCGTGGGTGACCGACGGGACCCCGCGGTGGCGCGGCACGTCCAGGAAGACCGCGCGCGTGATGAGACCCTCGGCCCAGTGCTCGACAGCACCGAACGTGGCCCCGTCGAACGTGATCTCCTTCTTGGGATCGCGCCCGTTCCACATCGCCTCCTCGTCCCAGGTGTGGCACAAGGCATCGAGGTGGGTGGAGGCGATACCGTGGTAGAAGATGCCGTAGTAGTCGGCGGCGAAGCCCCCCTTGCCGCGCGCCAGCGTGCGCATGTAGTGCTGGGCGGGCAGCGCATTGTTCGGACCGGGCTCCTTGGGAAACGGGCGGCTCATCGACACGCTGCGGCCGGTACGCACGAGCCGCGCGGCGGACGCGCGCTTGGCCGGGGTGATCAGGTTGATCGCGCCCAGCTGGTCGTCCTTCCCCCAGCGCCCCCAGTTGCGGCGATCGTGGATCAAGGCGCGCACTTGCTCTGCGGTCGGCAGCGGACGCTCGGGCATGGTG
>CAMLFJ010000477.1 GCA_946479205.1 uncultured bacterium
CGGATCCGTCTGGACAACGGCTGGCTCTGGGTCGCGGTGTCGCCCAATAGCCCGGCTCCCACGCAGGTCGAGGTGCGCGCGGGTCCCGGAGTCGTCACGGTTCGGGGGGCGGGCGTTGGGCTCCGCCGCGCGGCGGACGGCGCGGTGCTCGTGCAGGTGCATCACGGGAGCGCGGTGTGCACGGGGCCCAACCGTCAATGGGAGCGCACCCTGACGGGACCGCAGGAGCTGCTGATCCCCGCGTCCGGAACCCCCGGCGCGCCGGTGGCCTTGACCGTCGACAAGCTCGAGGTCACCTGGGTGAAGTGGAACGCGGACCAGGACCTCGCGGGCGGATACGGCGGCGCGAAGCCCGCGCCGTGAGCCTCGACGCCCTCGTCGTCGGCACTGCGCTGCCGGAGTACCGCGTCAGCGCCACCCCGACCCACGACGCCTGGGAGAACAAGATCCACGAGGACGGCTTGGCC
Source organism: uncultured bacterium (assembly GCA_946479205.1). The sequence continues at coordinate 468 of CAMLFJ010000477.1, forward strand.
CGCGCCTTCGGGTTTCGCGGCGGCCTCGTCCCCGGCGTGACCGTCTATTCATGGATGACGCATCCGGTGGTGGCCGCACTCGGAGGCGCCTGGCTCGATCACGGCACGTTCTCGGTGCGCTTCGCCAAGCCGGTCTATTTCGGCGAGACGGTGACGGTGCGGGCCAGCGTCGCGGCCCACTCCAAGGAAGACGTCACCATCCAGACCCGCGTGGTGAACGACCAGGACGAGGTCTGCGCGACCGCGGCCATGGGCCTGCCCCTCGGCCCCCTCCTGCCCCTGCCGGACGTGACTGCCTACCCGGCCGCCTCGTTGCCCGCGGAGCGTCCCCTCGCGAGCCGCGCCTACCTCGAGCAGCGCACGGTGCTGGGGACCCCGCAGCTCATCCTCGAGCGGGCGGTCGCAGACGCGTTCCTGGAGAAGGTGAGCGAGAAGCTCTCGATGTACCGCGAGGGCGACGCACCCGCCCATCCGGGGATCTACCTCGAGCAGGCCAACCGCGCGCTGGACCGGAACGTGCGGATCAGCCCGTGGATCCACGTGGAGAGCCACGGCCAGCATCTGAGCGTGCCCCGGGTGCGCGAGCGGCTCGAGACCCGCGCGCGGGTCAAGAACCTCTTCCAGGGCAAGGGGCACGAGTTCGTGGAGCTGGACCTGCTCCTCCTGGCCGAGGGCTCCCGCGCGGTGGCCACGATCCGCCACGTGGCGATCTACCAGCTCCGGCCGTCGGCCCCGACATCGGCCCCTACATCGGGATGATCGGTTGACCAAGATCCTGGTGGTGGACGACGAGGCCGAGATCCGCTCCCTCCTCGGCGCGGTCCTGCAGTCCAAGGGATTCGAGGTCGTCACCGCGGCGGACGGCGCGGCGGCGCTGGAGCAGCTGCAGCGCGAGCACCCGAGCGTGATTTTGATGGATCTCAGCATGCCGCGCATGAGCGGAATGGACGCGCTGCCCGAGATCAAGCGGCTGGACCCGGACGTGCCGGTCATCATCTGCACCGCGCACGCCGACCTCGCCACCGCGGTGCGGGCCATGAAGCTCGGCGCCTACGACTACCTCACCAAGCCGTTCGACCTGGAGCTGCTCGCCCTCACCCTGCAGCGCGCGGTGGAGCGGAACCAGCTCCGCTCGCGCATCGACGAGCTGAAGCGCCAGGGGCAGGGCGGGGGGCTCGCCGAGCGCATGGGCGGCAGTCCCGCGATCGCCCAGGTCATCCAGCAGGTGGGGCAGGTCGCCGAGTCCAACTTCACGGTGCTGGTGCAGGGCGAGACCGGGACCGGCAAGGAGCTGGTGGCCCGCGCCATTCACCAGCAGAGCCCGCGTCGGCCGGCCCCGTTCGTGGCGGTGGATTGCGGGGCGATCCCGGAGACGCTGGTGGAGTCCGAGCTCTTCGGCCACGAGCGGGGGGCGTTCACCGGCGCCCAGAGCAAGCGGGAGGGCCACTTCCAGCTCGCGAAGGGCGGGACCCTGTTCCTGGACGAGATCGGCAATATCCCGGTGGCGACGCAGGCCAAGTTGCTCCGCGCGCTGGAGCAGCGTGAGGTCCAGCCGCTCGGAAGCGCCCGGGTCGTGCCGGTGGATGTGCGCATCATCGCGGCCACCAACGCGGCGCTCGAGGAGGGCGTGAAGGCCGGACGCTTCCGCGCCGATCTCTTCTATCGTCTCGGCGAGTTCACCATCACCCTGCCGCCGCTGCGCAGCCGACGGGAGGACATCGCCCATCTCTCCCAGCGCTTTCTCGACGAGGTGAGCATGGAGCTGCGGCGGCCGGTGCGCCGGATCGCGGACGAGGCCATGCAGGCGCTGCTCCGCCACGACTGGCCCGGCAACGTGCGCGAGTTGAAGAACGTCATCCGAAAGGCCGCTCTCGTGGCGACCGAGGAGGTCACCGCGGAGCACCTCCCCGCATTGACCGCGGGGGCGCCGGGGGGCGCGCCGGCCGTCCCCGAGCACGCGGTCGGCGACCTCTCGCTGCGGGAGGTCGCGGAGCTGGCCGCGGTGCAGGCCGAGCGTGACTTGATCCAGCACGCGCTCCAGGCCACCAAGGGCAACAAGAGCCAGGCGGCCCGTCTCCTGCGCACCGACTACACGACGCTTCACGCCAAGATGAAGCGCTACTCCATCTCGGCCCGCGACTTCGTGCCCCGCTGATCGGGCTCTGGTAGCCCCGCTATGGCAGCCCCGCCATAGTTCTGGACCTTCCGCGATACCCGGGCCCTTCGGGCGCCGCCGCCGGATCGCCCGACGACTCGTCCAAGTAGCAGGAAAGACAGGCGAGGTCCGTCCCTCATCCCGCTCCCTCCCCGTGGCACCACCCTTGCCGTACGACCAGGCAGGCGGTCGCATCGGTGATCTTCGGAGGAGAGCACACATGAGCACGGTCGAAGACGTACTGCCCTGGATCTCGAGCCTGGATATGGGCCCCCTCTCGCGGGTCTCCTTGACCCGCGGTCTCGGCGGGCGAGCGCCGGGCCAGTCGCCCGCCCGCGCGGTGGCGGCCCGCCTGCGGGTCGGCACCAGCTCGCTCCGCCAGATCGTCGGCGGCGCGGTGGCCGACGCGGAGGGCGAGGCGATCCGGCGCGCGCTCGCCGCCACGGTCGGCAACAAGAGCCAGGCCGCGCGCCTGCTCCGGACCAACTACACGACGCTCCACGCGAAGATGAAGCGGTACGGCATCTCCGCCGCGGAGTTCCAGGTCTAGAACCGGACCACCATGCCCTCCCTCAGCCCCGGCGCCACCGTCCCGCTCCTGCTCCTCATCCGCTTCGACGCGGACGACGAGCGCCTCCTGGACTCATTCGTGGACCAGGCCGCGGTCGCCATCCGCAACGCGTCCCTGTTCGAGGCCGAG
>CAMLFJ010000478.1 GCA_946479205.1 uncultured bacterium
AGACGAGCCCGCGTCGGCGGTCCGACCGGATGAGCCCCGCCACCGCGCGGCGGATGGCGCGGACCCCGGCCGCCCCGTACTTGCCGCGCAGGGCCGTCACGTTCGTCACGATGAGCTTGTCGATCTTCGGCATCGGCGACCGCGAGCTACGAAGAGGCGCGTTGATTCGGTAGCGACGTCGCCGCGTACGTCCCGGCCATGCCGCGGGTGCCCGGCTGGTAGGGAATGGGCGCGCCAGGATCGTCGGGCGTGATCGGCAGCGGCGCGCCGTCGCGGTGGCCGAGCGCGCGCTCGACCAGCTCGAGGAGCGGCCCCTTGTCGTACTGGGTGTAGAAGCCGGCGGTGAGCCGGATCGGGTCGCCGGAGTAGAACCGCACGTACTGGGCCATGCGCTGGGCGAAGGCCTCGCCGGTCGCGTCCCACGCGAGCTTGAAGAGCGCGATGCGCTCCTCCGCGGAGACCCCGGCGCGGCCGCGCACGTAGCGATCGATCATCGGCCGCAGCTCCGGGCTCTCCAGATCGGCCTCGCTCGGAGCGTAGAAGAAGCCGCCCGCGGCCAGGGTCTGGATGATCTCCACGAAGCGGCTGTAGACCTTGCCGGTCTGCAGGTGGAAGGCGCGGAGCCCGTGCCCGCCCGGCACCCACACCCCGCTCGGCAGCTTCTGGGCCATCGCCTCCGAGCCGTAGAAGACGGCGCGGGCGATCTCCATCTGGCTCAGCATCTCGCCGAGCTTCTCCTGGATGTGGAGGAAGCCGGTGATGCCGATGGCGTCGGCCACCTTCATGCCGAGCCCGCAGAAGAACTCGAGCTGGCTCAGCATGCGCGCGCTCGTCTGCACGTTGAGGAGCGCGCCGTAGTCGGCCCCCATGGTGTTGATGACCTCGGCGCTGCCCGGGCTGCCGTCCACCATGACCCGGTCCCACGGCACCAGCACGTCCTCGAACACCGCGATGCAGTCCATCTCCTCGAAGCGGCTCGAGAGCGGATGGTCGAAGCGCGAGCGGGGGAGCGGCGACACCGTCTCGCGGCAGATGAACGTGAGGCCGGGCGTGGACGACGGGATCCCGAAGGCGAGCGCGTAGGCGTCGTCGCCCGGGGCGATGCCGCCGAAGGGGATCACCGCGACCTCCTCGGTGATCGGGGCCATGGTGCCGAGCATCTTGGCCCCGCGTACGATGATGCCGTCCGGCGTCTCGCGCACCCGGCCCAGGTGGAAGTAGGGGTCCTCCTGCTGGGCCGAGGTCTTGCTGCGATCGATCTGCGGGTTGATCAGCATGTGGGTGAGGAAGAGATCGCGCTCCCGCACGTACTCGTAGTAGCGCGTGGCGTTCTCCCCGAAGCGGGCTCCCGCGCGGGCGAAGCGGTCGGCCATGAGATGCCAGCCGGTGACGAACTGGTTCATGAAGTCGGGCGAGCGGCCCATGAAGCCGAAGTTGTGGTCCGCGCGCAGCTTGAAGTGCTTGCGCTTCTTGACCAGCTCCTCGCGCGAGTAGGGGATCAGGAACGAGGTGGACACCGGCTGGCCGGTGGTCGGCGACGGGTAGGTCATCACGTCGCGATAGGCCGGGTCCCGCTGCATGTCGTACTGCTCGGCGATGGCGCGGATCGGCTCCTGGAAGAGCGGCTCGGCGGTGACGTCGGCGATGCGCCGGCCGCCCAGGAAGACCCGGGGCGGCTGTTTCCTGAGCGACTCGACGTATTCGGCTCCGCTCCGGGCCGGCATGGCGCCCACCCTTTCACGAAACGCGCGGCGAAGTCAACCGACCCAGCCCCCCTCACCCTGCCCTCTCCCCCTCGGCGGGGGAGAGGGTCTCCTCATTTCCCTCTCCCCTTTGGGGAGAGGGCAGGGTGAGGGGCTATTCGGTGCGGGCGTGGAGCTTCAGGAGCTCGCCGGTGGTGGTCGAGGCCTTGAGCCCGGAGCCGGTGAGCACCAGCACCGTGTACTCCTGCGGCCGGATCACGCCGGAGGCGAGGAGGCGGGTCAGGCCGGCCGCGGCCACCGCGGAGGTGGGCTCGACGTAGAGACCGCGCCGGGCCAGATCGCGGAGGGCGGGCACGATCTCGGCCTCCTCGACCGCCACGATGCTGCCGCCGGTGTCGCGCACCGCGCGCAGCACGTCGGCCACGCGGGTCGGCTTGGGCGTGGCGATCCCTTCCGCCACGGTCGGCGCGATCTCGGAGGCCACCAGGTGCTCGACGCCCGCGCGGAACGCGGCCGCGTAGGGCGCGCAGCGCGCGGCCTGCACGCCGAAGAGCCGCGGCCGGCGCGCGATCTCGCCCGCGCGGAGCAGCTCGTCGAATCCGCGCTCGGCGCCGAGCACGTTGCTGCCGTAGCCGAGCGGCACCACCACGTTGTCGGGGGCGCGGAAGCCGGCCTGCTCCCACAGCTCGTAGGCGAGGGTCTTGGTCCCTTCCACGAAGAAGGGCTGCCAGTTGTGGCTCGCGTAGAAGATCTCGGCGCTCTGGCGCAGCGCCGCCTCCGCCACGTCCTGGCGCGAGCCCTTGATCGTCACCACGTCCGCGCCGCAGGCCGCGATCTGGGCGATCTTGGGATAGGACGCGGTCTCCGGCACCAGGATGCGGCAGGTGAGCCCGGCCGCCGCCGCGTAGGCCGAGAGCGACGCGCCCGCGTTGCCCGAGGAGTCCTCCAGCACATGCGTCACGCCGCGGCTCTTGAGATAGCTCACCATCACGGTCATGCCGCGGTCCTTGAAGGAGCCGGTCGGCATCATGAACTCGAGCTTGAAGTGGACGGGCGCGCCGTGCCATGCCCCCGCGAGCAGCGGCGTCCACCCTTCGCCCAGGCTCACCGCGTGCTCGGCGCCGACCAGCAGCGCGCGCGCGTAGCGCCACACCGAGTGGCGCGTGGTCTCGATGTCGCGCGGCTTGAGCCCGGGGCCGGGCGCGAGGTTCAGGTAGTGGCCGTTGTCGCCGCGCCAGCGCGGTTCGCTCAGCGGGTAGGTCTGGCCGGTCGAGGGATCGACGTAGTGCACGGAGGCGCGCCCGGTCAGCGGGTTGCTTCGAGGGCGGTGAGGGCCAGCACACGCGTGCACAGGAAGAGGTCTTCCAGCTCCACGTGCACGTCGTGATAGTCGGTGTAGCCGCCCCCCGGGCCGTAGAGGCAGCAGGGGATGCCGGCGGCCCAGAGGTGGGTGGTGTCGTTGCCCGCGTAGCTCTGGGGCAGCCGGACCCCGAAATGCTCGGGCTCGGCCCCGGTCATCAGGTGGAGATTGCGCCGGACCATCTGGACCACCGCTTCCGTCTTCGGCACGTCGACCGCGGCCTTGGCGAGCCGGCCGAGCCCGCGCTCGAGCCGGGG
>CAMLFJ010000479.1 GCA_946479205.1 uncultured bacterium
GTGGAGCGGAGCCCCGGCGTGCAGCAGGCGCTGGTGGGCATCGTGGGCGAGGGGCTGGCGGTGGCCGGCAAGGCCGGCGTGCGCGTCGAGCCCTTCGACGAGTTCGATCCCGCCTGGTACCGCGCCGCGCTGGCGGGCGACACCGACGCCCGCTCGCGGGCGATGACCGCCATCGCCGAGCACTACCGCGCGCACACCAAGACCAAGACCGGCATCTGGCGCGACCTCGCGGTGCGCAAGCGCAAGACCGAGGTGGACGGCCAGCTCGGCATGCTGGCGCGGAAGGGCGAGGCCCTCGGCGTGGCGATGCCGCTGACCCGCCGCCTCTCCGAGCTGATCCGCGACCTCGAGGACGGCCGGCGTCAGATGGACTGGGCCAATCTCGATCCGCTCGTCGCCCTGGCCGGCGGAGCGCGCGCGTGAGCCGCCCCCACTGGGGCTGGCAGGATCCGCTCGAGGCCTCGCTCCTCCCCGCGGTGTCGGCCGAGTCGTTGATGGGCCACGCCCGCGCCATCGCGGCCTGGGAGCGCGAGTCGGGCAGTCCCGGCGAGGCCCGCGCCTTCGACTACATCGAGGCCCGTCTCAAGAGCTACGGCCTCGAAGTGGAGCGCCGTGAGATCGAGGCGTACATCTCGCTGCCCCTCGAGGCCCGCGTGCTCCTGCCCGACGGCACCGTGCTGGAGGCGCTCACGCACTCGTTCTCCACCTCCACCGGGCCGGAGGGGGTCGAGGCGGAGCTGGTGGACGGCGGCGACGGCACCGTGGAGACGCTGGCCCGCGTCGGCGCGCGCGGCAAGCTGACCCTGGTGGACAGCTTCGCCACGCCGGCCAAGGCGTGGGCCGCGCAGGAGGCGGGCACGCTGGGCCAGATCTTCACCAACCTGGACCATCTCCACAACATGATCGTCACCACGATCTGGGGCACGCCCACCCCGGAGACCGCGTGGCGCATCCCGAAGCTGCCGTGCTGCTCCATCAAGCAGGTGAGCGCGGAGACCCTGCGCGCGCGGCTCCGGCAGGGCCCGCTGCGGGTGCGGCTCGTCACCCGCGTGCGCACCGAGTGGATGCCCATCCCGCATCTCACCGGCCACCTGGCGGGGGCGGAGGAGGCCTTCACGCTGTTCTCCGGCCACGTGGACGCCTGGCATCACGGCGCGATGGACAACGGCAGCGCCAACGCCACCATGCTGGAGGTCGCCCGGCTCCTGGCCGCGCATCGGGGCGGGCTCCGCCGGGGGCTGCGCCTGGCGTTCTGGTCGGGCCATTCGCACGGGCGCTACGCGGGCTCGGCGTGGTACGCGGACCACGCGTGGCGCGAGCTCGAGCGGCACGGCGTGCTCCACCTCAACGTGGATTCGACCGGCGCCCGGGGCGCGACCGACTTCACCGTCTTCCACGCCACCGAGGACGCGGCGGACTTCGCCGAGGCGGTGGTGGCCGACGTGACGGGCCAGCGCGGTCGGGCGCGGCATTTTTCGCGCGCGGGGGATCAGTCCTTCTGGGGGATCGGGCTGCCCAGCGCCTTCATGTCCATGTCCCAGCTCCCGCCCCAGGATTCCGAGTTCGGCCGGACCACCGAGCGGCTCTTCGGCACCTCCGGCTTCCCGTGGTGGTGGCACACCCGCGAGGACACCATCGACAAGCTCGACGGCGCGGTGCTGGCCCACGACACGAAGGTCTTCGTGGCATCCGCGCTGCGGCTCTGCAATGGGCATGTGCTGCCGCTCGGGCCGGCCCGCGCGGCGCGCGCGGTGGCGGACACCGCGGCGGAGCTGCACGCGGCGGCGGGGGGACGCATGGACCTGGCGCCCCTGGTGGATGCCGCCCGGGGACTCGCCGCGTCGCTCGACGCCGCGGCGCCGGGCCTCGCGCGCCTCGCCGCCGGGGACGACGGGGACGCCGCCGGCGCCAACCGGCTCCTCATGCGCCTCTCTCGGCTGCTGGTGCCGCTGCTCTTCACCGGCGGCGACCGCTTCACCCACGACCTGGCCGTCGGCATCCCGCCGCTCGCGGGCCTGCAGCGCGCCCGGGGGCTCCCCGGCATGGACGCGGCCGCCGACCTCACCAAATTCTCGCTCGCCGCGCTGGGGCGCGAGCGCAACCGTGCGCATCACGCCCTCGACGTGGCCTCCGAGCTCGCCGCCGAGCTCGGCGCCCGCGTCCCACAAGGAGAGATTCGATGACGCGATTCCGGAACGCGCTGCTTGTCCTCATCGCCGTCGCGGTCGCCGCGGGTTCGCTGGCTGCCGCCGGCCCGGCCGAGGCCCAGAAGCGGGGCGGCACGCTCACCATCGTGCGCCCCACCGATCCCGTCTCGCTGGAGCCGAATCTCGAGACCACCGCGCCCGGGGCGTGGGTGTACTTCAACATGCTCGAAGGGCTCCTGACCCTGGACACCAAGATGCAGGTCCAGCCCTCCCTGGCCACCTCCTACGAGGTGATGTCTCCCACGCGGGTCCGCTTCAAGCTGCGCCCCAACGTGAAGTTCCACGACGGCACGCCGCTGAACGCCGCCGCGGTGAAGTTCACCTACGACCGCGCGCTCAAGGGCACGCCGCCCGCGCGCTGGGCCAGCCTCGCCGGCTCGCTGGAGGGGGCCGAGGTGGTCGACAACCTCACGGTGGACATCGTCACCCGGGAGCCGTACGGCCCGGTGCTGCGCACGCTCGCGATGTACTGCATGGGCATCGTCTCGCCGACCGCGGTGGGCAAGCTGGGCGCGGACTTCAGCCGGGCGCCGGTGGGGACCGGGCCGTTCAAGTTCGTGGAGTGGAAGACCAACACCCACGTGATCATCGAGCGCTTCCCCGACTACTGGGGCGACAAGGCGCTGCTGGACCGCGTCATCTTCAAGGTCGTGCCGGAGGAAGGCGCACGGATGATCGCGCTCCAGACCGGGGACGCGGACATGGTGCTGTTCCCGTCGCCCGCCCAGCTCCCGGCGCTGCGGAAGGACCCCAAGTTCACCGTGCACGAGACCACCGGGATCCGGGTGGTCTTCGCGGGGTTCCACGCGGGGATGCCGCCGCTGGACGACGTGCGGGTGCGCCAGGCCCTGCTGCACGCGGTGGACCGGAAGGCCATCGTGGACAACATCATGGAGGGCTCGGCGGGTCCCGCGATGGGTGTGCTGGCGCCCGGGGTCTTCGGCTACAAGGACATGCAGCTCGACAAGCTCTACCCGTTCGATCGCGCGAAGGCCAAGGCGCTGCTGGCCCAGGCGGGCTGGACGCCGGGATCCGACGGCTTCTTGCAGAAGGGCGGCCAGCGCCTGTCGCTCTCCTGGCTGGCCGCGCGCGGCCGCTATC
>CAMLFJ010000480.1 GCA_946479205.1 uncultured bacterium
CCCTGCTCCACGCGGAGATGGACGTCACCTTCCGGGTGGTGCGCGACCTCTTCTCGCCGGAGATCGAGGAGTTCCTGGTCGACAGCCCCGCCGGCCACGAGAAGGCCCTCGAGTTCGTCACCCAGCTCGTGCCCCAGCTCGTCGACCGGGTCAAGCAGTGGGACAAGGACCAGCCGATCTTCGAGGCCACCGGCATCGAGCGCGAGATCGAGAAGGCGCTGCGGCGGCGCGTCTGGCTCAAGTCGGGCGGCTACATCGTCATCGACCACACCGAGGCCCTGGTGGCCATCGACGTCAACACCGGGAAGTACGTGGGCAAGCGCGACTTCGAGGAGACGGTGCTCAAGATCAACCTGGAGGCGGCCACCGAGGTGGTGCGCCAGATCCGACTGCGGGACCTCGGCGGGATCATCATCATCGACTTCATCGACATGGAGCGGGCCGAGCATCGCGACCAGGTCTTCAAGGCGCTCACCCGAGCGCTCGCCGACGACAAGGCCCGCACGAACGTGCTCGAGATCTCCGAGCTCGGCCTGGTCGAGATGACCCGCAAGCGCGTCCGGCAGAGCCTGCAGTCGCTCTTCTGCGCCCCGTGCCCGACCTGCAAGGGCGGTGGCGTGGTCAAGTCGGACGCCACCCTGTCCGCCGAGATCTTCCGCAAGATCCAGGCGCAGAGCAAGGACGGCGCGGGCCGGGACGTGGTGATCCGCGTCCACCCGGAGATGGCCCATCACCTGGAGGCGAGCCAGCGCGAAGGTCTCGAGAAGCTGCAGGCCCTGCTCGGGCGCAAGATCGTGATCCAGGGGATGGCGTCCTACCATCGCGAGCAGTACGAGCTGACCGTCAAGTAACGCGGAGGCGGCCCGGTGACTCGACCCTCTCGCATCAGCCGTGGCGTCATCCTCGGCCAGCTCCGCCTCGCCGCCAGGAAGGGCGACCGCTCGGCCCTGACCCTCGCGGTGGATCAGATGAAGACGTGGGCCTACTCACCCCGGTACTGGCAGAAGTACATGCAGCTGCTGTCGCATCCCCTCGCGCGACTCGTCGATCTGACCGTGATCAAGCAGGGCGACAAGATCGCGCACCAGAAGGGGTGGGTGAAGATCCCGCGGGAGCCGCGCAAGCCGAAGGCCAAGCGCGGGGCCGAGCGCCGCGTCGCCGCCCGCCGCCCCCGTCCCGCGGCCCCCGCCGCCCAGCCTTCGCTGTTCCCGGAGCTCTGACCCGGTCCGGCTCCGCGCGCCTACCTGGGTAGGGTATATGCTGGGAGGCCGGATGGGACGGCGGAGCGCGATCGGGCTGATCGGGGGACTCGCGGCGCTCGCCGCCGCGGCCGCGTGGCTGCTTCCCCCGATTGCGCAAGATCCCGCGTATCACCGCCTGGCCGACTCACGCCCGTGGCTCGGCATCCCCAACGCCCTGAACGTGCTGTCCAACGTGGGCTTCCTCCTGGTCGGCGCGCTCGGGCTGGCCTTCGTGATGAGCCGAGGCGCCGGCCGCGCGTTCCAGGAGCCGGGCGAGCAGTGGCCGTACGTGGTGTTCTTCGGCGGCCTGTTCCTGACCGGACTCGGCTCGGGGTACTACCACTGGGAGCCGGGTAACGCCCGGCTGGCCTGGGATCGGTTGCCGCTGGCGATCACCCTGATGGGCCTCCTCGCCGCGACGATCGCGGAGCGGATCGGCGTGCAGGCGGGCCTGCGGCTCCTGGGCCCGCTCGCCCTGATCGCCGCGGGCTCCGTCATCTACTGGCACTGGACGGAGCAGCGCGGGGTGGGTGATCTGCGCCCCTACGTCCTGGTCCAGTTCTATCCGATCATCGCGGTCCCGCTCATGCTGTGGTGGCTCCCGCCGCGCTACACCCGAGGGGGCGAGCTCCTGGCCGCCGCCGCGACCTACGCGGCCGCCAAGGTGCCGGAGCTCCTGGATGGATGGGTTCTCTCGGCGACCCATGTGGTGAGTGGTCACACACTCAAACATCTGCTGGCCGCGCTGGCCGGGTACTGGGTGCTGCGCATGCTGCGGCACCGCCGGGCGGTCTGAGGGCGACGACCATGGACAGCCAGACGACGACGAAGGCGCTGGGCCGGCTGCGGCGGATCGAAGGCCAGGTGCAGGGCATCCAGCGCATGGTCGAGGAGGACAAGTCCTGCGTGGACGTCCTCCTCCAGCTCGCGGCGGTGCAGGGGGCGGTGGAGCAGGTGCAGAAGCTCCTGCTGGGCCAGCACCTCGAGGCGTGCGTCGCGGAGGCGGTTCGCACCCCGAGCACGCGCGATCGCCAGCGGAAGATGGACGAGCTGCTCGACGTCTTCTCGCGGTTCTCCGGACGCTAGGAGCGGTATGCTCGGTCCGTCAGCCCATACCAGCCGAAAGGAGCGATGACGATGGCCAAGGATCCGGTATGCCAGATGGACGTGGAGCCGAAGCACGCGGCGGCGCAGTCCCAGTATCAGGGACAGACGTATTACTTCTGCGCGGTCGGCTGCAAGACCAAGTTCGACGCCGACCCCGGGAAATATCTGCGCAAGTGATCGGGTCTCCGTTCCTCGCCGGTCGCGACCGCTACGAGCGGGTGATGGAAGGCTGGGTGGACAATACCCACGACGCGGCCTTCACCCACACGGTGCGGATCACCGACCCGGACGGCGGCGTCGAGATCAGCCTGGTCGCGACCCCGTCGCCCGGGTACGAGGTCCAGGCCGCGAGCGCCCGGGCGCTGGCGGGGGCCGACCCCGGCATCGCCGCCGACTTTCCGGGGCTGGCCGGCACGCGGATGGTGGGCGGCTTCACCAAGCGGCTGGCCGAGCTCTGCGGGACCCGACCCGGCGCCGGGCTCTTCGTGGACGCGGGCATCGAGGTCGCCCGGCTGGCCCGCCAGGTCACCAAGCTCCCCGCGGCAGTCACCGCGGGGGTCGACCCGGGGGACGCGCTGGCCTGCTGGGGTCTCGACACGACGGGCTGGGTGGATCTCTCCGACTCCTGCTTCACGTACAGCGCGGCCGGCCACGCGCTGTTCGGAACCCGGCCGGTCACCACCCCCATGGTGACCGCGCTCTACAGCCCGCCCCCCGGCGCCCGGAAGATCTTCACGCGCAAGAAGGTCGCGCGCCTGGTGCTGACCGGCCGGCGCCTGCACCTCTTCCATTCGATGCACGACAACGTGCACGGCTTCGACGTGCACTACGAGCTGGACCTGGACCGCGGGACCGTGGTGGCCGCCGACTCGATCACCTCGCGGCTGCCCTACTCGGGTATCTGCAGCGAGCCCCAGGGCAAGATCCGGTCGCTCCTCGACCAGCCGGCCGACGC
>CAMLFJ010000481.1 GCA_946479205.1 uncultured bacterium
TGCTCGCCTACGGCGATCTCAAGAAGCTCGAGCTGGCGGTGGCCCTCGCCAACGATCCCGAGGTCCTGCTGCTCGACGAGCCCACCGCGGGCATGGCGCCCGCCGAGCGCGGGGCGCTCATGGCGCTCACCCAGCGCATCGCGCGGGCGCGCGGGCTCACCGTGCTGTTCACCGAGCACGACATGGACGTGGTCTTCGCGATCGCCGACCGGATCATGGTGCTCCACCAGGGACGCGTCATCGCGGACGGTGCCCCCGCCGCGGTCCGCGCCGACCCCCAGGTCCAGCGCGTCTACCTCGGAGACGAAGAGTGAGAAATGGGTACCTCAGCGGGTGGCCCCGACCATCTCGACCACGGTCAACATGCCGACAGGCATGTTGATTATGGTGAGCTTGAAGATTTGAACGCCATGACAGCCCTCCAATGAAGGCCGCCCTCGAGCTGGAAGGGGTCGAAGCCGGCTACGGTCTCTCGCGCGTGCTCCACGGCGTGACGCTCTCCGCGCGCCCGGGCGAGGTGGTCTCGCTGCTGGGGCGCAACGGCGCGGGCAAGTCCACCACGCTCAAGGCCATCGTGGGCCTGGTCGAGGTGACCGGCGGCGCCATCCGCTTCGACGGGCAGGAGATCACCCGGCGGCCGACCCACGAGATCAGCCGAGCCGGGGTCGGGTACGTGCCGGAGGACCGGCGCATCTTCTCGGATCTGACCGTCGAGGAGAACCTGACGGTGGGCGCCAAGGGCGGCGGCGTCTGGAGCGAAGCGCGCGTCTACCAGTTCTTCCCCAAGCTCCTGGAGCTGGCGGGCCGCCGGGCCGGGAGCCTGTCCGGCGGCGAGCAGCAGATGTTGACGGTCGCGCGCACCTTGATGGGCAACCCGCGCGTGCTGCTGCTCGACGAGCCGTCGGAGGGCCTGGCCCCCGTGATCGTGCGGGCGCTGGGCGACCAGATCGCCGCGCTCAAGCGGGAGGGCTTGACGATCCTGCTCTCCGAGCAGAATCTCAAGTTCGCGGCGCGGCTCGCCGACCGGGCCTACGTCATCGAGAAGGGGGAGATCCGCTTCGACGGGCCGATGAGCCAGCTGATGGCCGACGAGGCGCTGCGGAGGAAGTATTTGACGGTATGAGTTGATCGTGAGGGACCACCCCTCACCCTGCCCTCTCCCCTGAGGGGAGAGGGACATAAGGAGGCCGGAGGCGCCGTGAAGACGCTGATCAGGAACATCGGGCAGATCGTGTCGGGGGACATCGCGAAGCCCCTGCTCGAGGGCGACTCGATCGCGATCGCGGACGGCAAGATCGTCGGGATCGGCCGGGGGCTCGACGACGACGCCGACACCGTGATCGACGCGCGGGGCAGCACGGTGGTCCCGGGCCTCATCGACTCGCACTGCCATCCGGTCTTCGGCGACTTCACCCCGCGGCAGCGCACCGTCGACTTCATCGACTCGGGTCTCCACGGCGGCATCACCACCATGATCTCGGCCGGCGAGGTGCACCTGCCCGGGCGGCCCAAGGACATCGTGGGGCTGAAGGCGCTCGCCATCGTGGCCGCCAAGTCCTACGCCAACGCGCGGCCGGCCGGGGTCAAGATGCACGCGGGCGCGCCGATTTTGGAACTCGGCATGGTGGAGGAAGACTTCGCGGAGATGGCGAAGGCCGGGGTCAAGCTGGTGGGTGAGATCGGGCTCGGCTCGGTGAAGACCGGCAAGGACGCCGCGCCGATGGTCCGGTGGGCCAAGAAGCACGGCATGACCGTGACCATTCACACCGGCGGGCCGTCCATCGCGGGCTCCAACGCGATCAGCGGCGAGGTCGTGCTGGAGGCGGATCCCGACGTGGTCGGCCACATCAACGGGGGGACCACCGCGATGAGCGAGCGCGAGATCGACGCGCTGGTGGCCACCCGGATGGCGCTCGAGATCGTCCACTGCGGCAACGGCAAGGCGGCGCTCCACGCGCTCCGGCGCGCCCAGGAGGCGAAGGCGGCCGATCGCATCATCATCGGTCTCGACGCGCCTTCCGGCACCGGGGTGGTGCCGCTCGGCATCCTGCGCGTGCTCGCCCACCTGGTCTCGCTCGGCGGCGTCGCCCCCGAGGAGGCGGTCTGCATGGCCACCGGCAACACCGCGCGGGTCTACAAGCTGCCGGTTGGGGTGATCGCTCCGGGACGGGAAGCGGACGTCTGCATCGTGGACGCGCCGATCGGCTCGCAGGGCCGGACCGCGCTCGAGGCGCTGCGGGTCGGCGATCTCTTCGGGGTCTCCATGATTCTCATCGACGGCCAGATCAAGATCGGGCGGAGCCGCAACACCCCGCCCGCCACGCGCGCGGCGGAGGTCGTGAAGGGCCAGGGCCCCTCCGCGGGAGGGCACTGATGCCCGCAGGAGGTCGTGCATGAAAGTTCGCAAGCTGCTCACGGTGGTCGAGGAGATCCAGGAGGACGGCGGCCGGCGCCTGGAGAAGCCCCTGAGGAAGATCGCGGCCATCGCGGTCATCGCGAATCCGTTCGCGGGCCGCTACGTCGAGGATCTTCAAGAATTGGTCAAGACCGGCGAGGAGCTGGGCGATCTGCTCGGCCGCCGCGCGGTGATGGCGCTGGGCGGGCCCGTGCACTCCTACGGCAAGGCCGCCATCGTAGGCACGGACGGGGAGTACGAGCACGCCGCGGCCATCCTGCATCCGACCCTCGGCACGCCGTTCCGCGCCCTCGTGCACGGCGGGAAGGCGATCATCCCGTCCGCCAAGAAGCTGGGCGCGCCCGGCACGACGATCGATGTGCCGCTCCACTACAAGGACGCGGCCTTCGTGCGCACCCACTTCGACGCGATGGAGGTGCGGGTCAACGACGCCCCTCGCGCCAACGAGATCCTGGTGGCCCTCGTCGTCACGGACGGCGGGCGGCCTCATCCCCGCGTCGGCGGCCTCACCGTCGCCGAAGCGAAGAAAGAGGACGGTCTCCGATGAGCCCCAGAGGGGCGAAGAGGCCAAACCGCAAGCCGCAGAAAGTCGCGGCGACGCGCTCAGAGAAGAGTCGCTCCGGTGGGTCGCGCGCCGGCGGTAGCATCGGCGCCGGCAGTATGAAATTCGGCCTGCGCCTCCCGAGCTTCGCGCTCGGCCCCCGGACCGCGTCCCTCGCCGAGATGGGCGCCTACCTGCGGCGGGCGGAGGACCTCGGCTTCGACTGCGCGGTCTCCATCGACCATCTCCTGCTGACCCCGCCCGCCTACGCGTGCACCTGGCTCGAGCCGGTGGCGCTGCTGTCGGCGCTGGCCGGTGTCACCTGGACGATCAAGCTCGGCACC
>CAMLFJ010000482.1 GCA_946479205.1 uncultured bacterium
CGTCCTCGCAGTAGCAGCCCACCGAGAAGTCGGTCCGCGTGGACAGCGCGGCGAGCAGCGCGATCTGCCGCTGCGCCGCCGGCTCGCGCATCTCGCGGAGGTAGCGGCGCTTGTAGAGCGCCCAGCGCGCCGGCGTGAACGGCTTCGAGAGCGCCCACGACACGAGCGGGGAGGTGGGCGACAGCTCGGGGAGCCAGACGTCGTAGTAGTTCCGCGCCGCGTAGTCGGCCTTGCGCACCCCGCGCGGCGGCCGGCGCACGGTGCCGATGCGCAGGCCCTCGCCGGCGTGCCGCGGGGTCCCGAGTCGCACGATGCGTATCGCCATGGGTCGGCCCCCTCGGCCCTAGAACGCGGCCAGGGATTCGAGGAACTCGGCGCTGAGCTCCTCGAGCTCGGCGCATCTGCCGAGCGTCTCGCGAGCGGAACCGTCCGCGACGGACGAAGCGAGGGAGCGCCAGAGGGCGGCCCCGCGGCGTTCGGCGGCCGCCTGGATCGCGTACTGCTCGTCGAGCGAGCGCTCGGCCAAGGCCGCGCGATAGGTCTCGGCGATCGCCGGGAGCGCCTCGCGGAAGAGGCGCTGCTCGTCGAGCTGGGGCCGGTACACCGTCTCCACCCGCGCCGCGACTTCTTCCTCTCGTCCCGCGCAGGCTCGCAGTCCGTCCGCGGTCGCCGGGTCCGGACACGCAGCCGCCCAGGCCAGGTATCGGTGGGCGGCCGCGCGCTCGAGATGCGCCATGAGCCGCGGCTGAACCGCGGGCGGCAACGCCTGGATCAGTGGCCGGAGCTGGTCGCCCAGGTCCGGAAGCCGCCCTTTAGATGTCGGGCCGGCCATACGCGCGCTCGACCTTGCACATCCGGATCATGTAGTGCGAGTAGCAGATCTCGCGGGGCGTCGGCGTTTTCGAGATGAAGGGCATTGTGGCCGCCAACTATAGCATCACGCCCGGCGGCGGAGGAGCCCCGCCAGCCCGGAGGGCAGCAGCAGCACGACCGCGATCAGCACCAGCCCCAGGCTCAGCATGTAGACGTAGCGGAACTGCAGCAGCAGCGTCTCGGACAGGATCCCCAGGAAGACCGCGCCGAGGATCGGGCCGATGACGGTGGTCGCGCCGCCGAGCAGGGCCATGATCACGGTCTGGAAGGACACGAGCGGGTTGAAGACCTGCGGGTCGAGATAGGTCCAGCGCGGGGCCATCGCGCCGCCCACCGCGCCCATCACCGCGGCGCTCAGGGCGAAGACGATGATCTTGATGCGCGTGGTGTCGATGCCGAGAGTCTCCGCGCGCTCCTCGTCCGCGCCGATGCCGACGAGCGCGATGCCCCAGCGGCCGCGCGGCAGCCACACCGCGATCGCCACCGCGACCGCGGCCACCCCGAGCACGGTGTAGTAGAGGGTCACCGCGTCGGGCGGGCTGAGGAGCAGGCGACCGACGGTGCCGGTGACGCCGGTCTCGTACCAGATCAGCGTGTGCTTGGCCAGCTCGGCGAGGCCGAAGGTGAAGATCGCGAAGTAGGGTCCGCGCAGCCGCAGCGCGAGCGTGCCCACCAGCAGGGCCATGGCGGCGGCGACCGCCGCGGCGGCCAGGACGGGCAGCGGCCACGGCAGCCGCGCCATCACCACCGCGGTGGTGTAGGCGCCGGCGCCGAAGAAGGCGCCGGTGGCGAGCGAGAGATAGCGCGTGGGACCGGAGAAGAAGGCCCACGAGACCGCGAGGGCCACGTCGGCCAGGATGGCGAGCGCGAGCGAGCGATAGTAAGTCGGCAGGACGAGCGGTGCGACGAGGAGCGCCGCGCCGAGGGCGGCCCCGGCGACCTTAGCGGCCAAAGAGGCCCGAGGGCTTGAGGACCAGGATCAGCGAGAGCACCGCGTAGGACGAGATCAGCCGGATGTCGGAGGAGGCGAGATAGACGCCGGCGGTCTCGACCAGGCCGAGCAGCAGCCCGGCCATGAGGCACCCGAGCATGTTGCCGAGCCCGCCCAGGATGACGACGACCAGCGCGGTCACCGTGTAGGGCAGGCCCATGAAGGGCGTCAGCTCGAACAGCATGCTGACCAGCGAGCCGGTGACCGCCGACATCGCGAGGCCCGCGCCGAAGCAGAGGCCGTGGATGCGCGAGGTCTGGATGCCCACGAGCTGCGCGCCCTCCGGCTCCTGCATGAGGGCGCGCACCGCCTTGCCGGTCAGGCTGTAGCGCAGATAGAGGTAGAAGGCCACCCCGAGGGCGAGCGCGACCGCCGCCGCGAGCACCCGGTTGGCCGGGAACACGGTGCCGAGCCACCGCAGCGGGATCGCAAGGTAGCTGTAACCACGGAGGTCGGCACTCCAGACGAGCAGCGCCGCGTTCTGGAGCACGAACATGAGCCCGAAGGAGAGCAGGAGTGAGCGCGACTCGAGGCTCTCCGCCGCCTCGCCGGCCAGCAGCGGCGCGTAGAGCAGGCGGTGCAGCACGAGCCCGACGGCGAAGGCCGTCGGGCCCGTGATCAGCAGGGTCAGCAGCGGGTTGACGCCCCAGCCGGTGTGCAGCGAGAACGTGACGTAGGCGCCCAGCATCAGGAACTCCCCGTGCGCCACATTCAGCACCCGCATCAGGCCGTACTGGAGATTGAGGCCGAGGGCGACGAGGGCGTAGATGCCCCCCGTCGTGAATCCCCCGATCACGACGTCCAGCAGCAGGGTGGGCGAGAGCGTCACGCCCAGGCCGGCTTCGGCACCACCGCGGCTCCGGTCGCCGAGGCCTTGGGCCACACCAGCTCGAACTCGTTCTTCTGCCACTGCCCGACGATCCCCGGGGTGGCCACGTTCTCGCCCTTGGCGAACTTGATCGGGCCGGCCACCGTCTGGAACTCGGTGGCGTCGAGCATCGCCTTGATCTTCGGCCGGTCGAGGCCGACCTCGCCCACGCAGCGCTCGAGGATCTGCAGCGACGCGTACGCGAAGGCGCTCGCCCAGCGGTCGGGCTCCTTCTGGTGCTTCTTCACGTGCGCGTCGAAGTACTCCCGGGCCCCCGCGAACTTCACCTTCGGGTTCCAGCCCGCGATGCCCATCACGCCCTCCGCGCCCTTGAAGCGGTCGCGGTAGAACGGGAACGCGGTGCCCACCCCGGTGAAGAAGACGGCCGGGTTCCAGTCCACCTCCTTGGCCTGCGAGGTGACGAGGATGTTGTCGGGCGGATAGGTCAGCCCGACGAAGGCGTCGGCCCCCGCGTCCTTGAAGCCCTTGAGCACCGGGGAGAGATCCTTGGCGCCCAGGGGATAGCTCTTGGTGTCCACCAC
>CAMLFJ010000483.1 GCA_946479205.1 uncultured bacterium
CAGAAGGGCGGCCAGCGCCTGTCGCTCTCCTGGCTGGCCGCGCGCGGCCGCTATCCGAAGGACGGCGAGATCACCGAGGCCATCCAGGCCATGTTCAAGGACGTCGGGGTCGAGGCCAAGGTGCAGGTGCTCGAGTGGGCGGCGGTGTTCCAGCAGGTGCGCGGCAACCCGTTCAACCATCACATGTTCACGCTGGGCTGGGTGACCTCCAACGCCGACGCGGACTACTCCCTCTACGCGCTCTTCCACAGCAAGCAGGTGCCGCCCGCGGGCTGGAATACATCCCGTTACTCGAACGCGCGAGTCGATACGCTCGTGGAGCAGGCGCGGCGCAGCCTGAACCAGTCGGAGCGCGAGAAGCTCTACTTCGAGGTGCAGGACATCCTGGCCAAGGAGATGGTGTGGATCCCGGTGTACACGACCAAGGAGATCATCGCCGCCCGGGCCAACGTGAAGGGCTTCACCATCCATCCGGTGGAATACAACCTCTGGCTGGGGAAGGCCTGGCTCGACAAGTAGCCCGCTCGCGATGCTGACGTTCCTGGTCCGGCGCCTGATGCTGGCGGTGCCGGTGCTGCTGGGCGTCGTCTTCGTGGTCATGCTCACCGTGGAGCTGATTCCGGGCGACGCGGTGGCGCTGATGCTGGGCGAGCACGCCACGCCGGAGGCGGTGGCCAAGCTCCGCGACTACCTGGGGCTCGACAAGCCGATGCTGGTCCGGTACGTGGAGTACGTCGGCCGCGTGGCGCGGGGCGACCTCGGGCGCTCCATCCAGCAGAACCGGCCCGTGCTCGACGAGCTGGGCGACGTCTGGCCCGCCACCCTCGAGCTCACGGTGGCGGCGCTGGTGATCGCGGCGGTGGTGGGTGTGCTCGCCGGTCTCGTCTCCGCGGTGTGGCCGACGTCGTGGTTCGACACGATCGCCCGCATCGGCTCCCTGTTCGGGCTCTCCATGCCGGTGTTCTGGACGGGCCTCGTCCTCATCGTGGTGTTCGCCTTCTGGCTGTCCTGGTTCCCGGTGGGCGGCACGGGCGGTCTCTCCCACCTCGTGCTGCCCGCGGTGACGCTGGCGCTGCCCTCGGTGGCCATGGTCGCGCGCATGACCCGGTCGAGCGTGCTCGACGTGCTCCGCGAGGACTACGTGCGCACCGCGCGGGCCAAGGGCGTGGCGGAGCGGCTCGTGGTGTCCAAGCACGCGCTGCGGAACGCGGCCATCCCCATCCTGACCCTGCTCGGGCTGCAGGCCGGGCAGCTCATGGGGGGCGCGGTGCTGACCGAGACGGTGTTCGCGTGGCCGGGGCTCGGGCGGCTCATCGTCAAGGCCATCTTCGCGCGCGACTACGTGCTGGTGCAGGGGGCGGTGCTGGTCTTCGCGGTGGCCTTCGTCGCCATCAATCTCGCGGTGGACCTCGCCTACGGAGCGCTGGATCCGCGCGTGTCGCGGCAGGGCTAGGGGATGGCCATCTCCGCGGTGGGCGCGCTGGAGGGCGCGGCGGTCGCCGTCGTCGAGCCGGGCCGGTTGAGCGCCTGGGGTCAGTTCCGGCGCAATCGCCTCGCGGTGGCGGGACTGGCCATCGTGGTCCTGCTCCTCATCGCGGCCCTGGGCGCGCCGTGGCTGGCGCCCTTCGATCCCGCGAAGCAGAGCCTGATCGAGAAGCGCGCGACGCCCGGCGGCAAGTTCCTCCTCGGGGCTGACGAGTTCGGGCGCGATATCCTCTCCCGCGTGATCTACGGCAGTCGCGTCGCGCTGATCGTGAGCGTGCTGTCGGTGGCGGTGGCCCTGTCGCTCGGGCTCACGCTCGGCTGTCTGGCCGGGTTCCTCGGCGGCTGGACCGACGCGCTGGTGATGCGCGCGACGGAGGTCCTGCTGGCCTTTCCCTATCTCCTGCTCGCGATTGCGGTGGTCTCCGCGCTCGGGCCCGGCGTGGTCAACACCACCCTCGCGGTGGGCATCTGGGGGGCGCCCACCGTGATCCGGGTGGTGCGCGGCGCGGTGCTGGTGGCGCGCGAGACCGAGTACGTGAGCGCGGCGCGGGCGCTGGGCGCCACCGCGCTGCGGGTGCTGACGCGCCACGTGCTCCGCAACGTGCTCCCGACCGTGATCGTGTACTCCACCCTCTTCATGGCGAACGCCATCCTGGTGGAGGCCGCGCTGTCGTTCCTCGGGCTCGGGGTCCAGCCGCCGACGCCGTCGTGGGGCCTCATGGTCTCCACCGGGCGCGACCTGCTGCTGGTGGCCCCACACGTGGCGACGATCCCGGGGCTGGCCATTCTCGTGGCGGTGCTCGGCTTCAATCTGCTCGGCGACGGGCTGCGCGACGCGCTCGACCCGCGCCTGCGCGGCCGGATCTGATGCGTCTCGACGGCCGGACCGCCATCGTCACCGGGGCCGCCAACGGGATCGGCCGCGCCATCTGCGTGGGCCTGGCGCGCGAGGGCGCGGCGGTCTGGGGCTGCGACGTGCTCGGGCCGGAGCTGGAGGAGACACGCCGGGCGGTGGAGGCGGCCGGGGGCCGCCCGGCCCGCGCCGCGGTGGTCGACGTGCGCGACGCCGCCGAGGTCGCGGCGTTCGTGGCGCGGTCGGAGGGAGAAACCGGTCGAATCGACGTGCTCGTCAACACCGCCGGGGGCGTGGCCGGCCAGGTCAACAAGCCGGTCGAGGAGGTATCGGACGCCGACTGGCGCGTGATCTTCGCGATCAACCTGGACGGGGCCTTCCACTGCACGCGCGCGGTCGCGCCCGCGATGAAGCGAGCCGGACGCGGGGCGATCGTGAACATCTCCTCGGGCGCGGGCCGCTCGTACAGCCTCACCGGCATCCAGGCCTACGCCAGCGCCAAGGCGGGGCTCATCGGCTTCACCCGCCAGACCGCGCGCGAGCTGGGCGCGCACGGCATCCGGGTCAACTGCGTGGCGCCGGGCTTCGTGCGCTCCAACCCGGCCTCCGAGCGGCAGTGGCACGCGATGGGCGAGGCCGGCCAGCAGCGACTGGTGGATTCCATCGCGCTCCGCCGCATCGGCACGCCCGAGGACATCGCGCGGGCCGTCCTCTTCTTCTGCGGCGACGACTCGGGCTACGTCACCGGCCAGACCATCAGCGTGGACGGGGGGATGTGGATGCTCGGGTGAGAGTCCGGTCGAATCTACTTGTTGCGACGGATGCGCTGGACGCTCACCACCACGAAGACGACCAGGAAGATCCACATCAGCACCGCGCCGATGCCGAAGGCGACCCGGCCGACGGTCTCGTCGCCGGGGCCGCGGCCGACGAA
>CAMLFJ010000484.1 GCA_946479205.1 uncultured bacterium
ATGCCCGCCTTCTGCACGCCGACCCACGGCATGCAGTTGTAGATCTCCTCGCGCACCTGCTTGAGCAGCGCCTGGTGCGTGGTCGCGAGGGCGCGGGCCTTGGCCGTCTTGTACTGATCGACGCTCATGATCGCGTCGTCGGCGGCCGCGGGAACCGGGATGAAGAGAATGAGGGCGAGCACCGCGAGGCGGCGCACCATGAAGCGAACCAGACCGTGTCTCATCAGGATCCTCCTGTTCGCGGAGCACACTCGGATCCCGACGAGCGCTACCTTGAGCGCCCTTCCTTCGGTAGCCCGGCTATCAGGTCGCCCTGATCCGTGGCTTTGCGTCCCCGTCTCGCGACGGGTTTGCCGTTTGTCGGGAAGAGGCTCCGCGTTGCCTGAGTAGAGCAAGCGGGGTGCCAGCCTCGGCCGGTTGGAATCGCCTGGTGCGGTGGGGGGATAGGCCTCCCCGGGGCCCTGGCCTGTCACCGGGGTGACGCGGGTGTTGCTCGCGCGTCCGGCCGCGGATGTGGTATCCATGCCGGTGATGCTCACGGACGCCCCGATCGCGGTCGGTCTGGTCTTCGTCGCCATCGTCCTCGGCATGCTCGTCCTCGTGCTCTGGGGCGCCGCGCGCGCGGCGCGTCGGGTGGGTCCGGACGCGGTGCGGGGCGTGCGCGCCGCGGGCGTGGCCCTGGTCGGCTGGCTCGCGCTGACCGGAGTGCTCGCGGATCGCGGATTCTTCGACGATTTTCGGTCCATGCCGCCGCACATGCTGCTCGGCGTCGGGCCGCCGCTGCTGACCCTGTTCGCTCTCGCGTTCTCCCGCCGGATCACGCCGCTGCTGGACGCGCTGCCCCCGGCCTGGCCGGTGGCCGCGCAGACTTTTCGCGTCGCGGTCGAGATCGTGCTGTGGCGGCTCGCGGTGGCGGGGGCGATCCCGGAGCTGCTGACGTTCCACGGCCGCAACGTGGACATCCTGGTCGGGCTCACCGCGCCGGTGATCGTCTACTTCTGCTTCGTCCGGCGCGCGTGGCCCGCGCGGGTGGCGGTGTGGTGGAACTGGGCCGGCATCGTCATCCTGCTGAACGTGGTGGTGCACGTGCAACTGGCGGTGCCGACGCCATGGCGAATCTTCGAGACGGACCCACCCGCCACCTTTATCGCCGACTGGCCGTACATCTGGCTGCCCGCCTTCCTGGTGCCGGTGGCCTGGCTCCTCCACGCGGTGTCGCTGCGGCAGCTCCGATCGCGGCGATGACCGGAGGCGACGACACCTTCTATCCCCGCGTCTTCGCGCTGGTGACGGCGGCGCTCCTGGCCTCGGCGCTGTTCCTGATCCTGCGGCCGTTCCTGGTGCCCATCCTCTGGTCCATGCTGCTCGCGCTCCTGCTCTTCCCCGCGCAGCAGGCGCTCGGGCGGCGCCTCGGCGGGCGTCACGCGCTGACCGCGCTCTGCCTCACGCTGCTCACCGCGGTCGTCCTGATCGCGCCGCTGCCGCTGCTCGCCCTGGCCTTCGCGAGCCAGGCGAAGGATCTCTTCGGGCGCGGGCAGCGGATGGTGGCCGACTCGGGCATCTCGGGCGCCGGCGATCTCCTCGACATTCCGATCGTGAGCCGGGCGATCCGGTGGGCCTCGTCGGTGGCGCCGGTGGATGCCGAGCAGCTCCACGGCTGGCTCATCAGCGGCCTGCAGACGCTGCTGCAGGGGCTGGTGGCGGTCAGCGGCGCTTTCGTGGTGGGGGCGCTGAACGCCCTGGTGGCGCTCGCCATCATGCTCTTCCTGCTCTTCTTCTTCCTGCGCGACGGCGAGCGGATGCTGGCGACCGCGGTGCGGCTGATCCCGATGCGCCCGGCGCGCCGGGGCGAGCTGGTGGACCACGTGGCCGCGGTCACCCGCGCGGTGGTGTTCGGCTCGCTGCTTACCGCGCTCGTCCAGGGGGTGCTGGTGGGCATCGGCTTCGCGCTCGTGGGGTTGCCGTCGCCGGTGGTCTTCGGGGCGATCGCCGCGGTCGCCTCGCTGATCCCGTTCGTCGGCACCGCGCTGGTCTGGGTGCCCGCGGTGGGCGTGCTGTTCCTGCAGGGACGCTGGGTCGCCGCGCTCGTCCTGGCCGTGTGGAGCGTGGCGGTGGTGTCGAGCGCGGACAACGTGGTGCGCCCGCTCTTCATCTCGGGCCGGGCCCAGATCTCGACGCTGCCGGTGTTCCTGGGGCTCCTCGGCGGCGTGACCGCCTTCGGGCCCATCGGGCTGGTGGTCGGCCCGGTGGTGGTGGCCCTGACCCTCACCCTGCTGCGCTTCGCGGAAGAGGCGCGCGCGGACGCCTAGCGCGGCTTCCCGCGCCGCCCGCGCGGGGCCGCGCCCTGCTTGCGCCGGTAGCGCATGTTGACCAGCTCCACCAGGAGCGAGAACGCCATCGCGAAGTAGATGTAGCCCTTCTCGATGTGCGAGCCCATGCCCTCGGCCACCAGCATCACCCCGATCAGGAGCAGGAAGGCCAGGGCCAGGATCTTGAGGCTCGGGTGGCTGTCGATGAACCGGCTCACCGCGCCCGCGGAGACCAGCATGACCAGCATCGCGATCACCATCGCGGTGACCATGATGGTCAGATCGTTGGCCATGCCGACCGCGGTGATCACCGAATCGAGCGAGAACACGATGTCGAGCAGCAGGATCTGGACGATCACCCACGCGAAGGCGGCGCGCGCGGTGTTGGCCGTCCGCTCGTGGTGGCCGGGCTCGACCTTGTCGTAGATCTCCCACGTGGCCTTGAAGATGAGGAAGAGGCCGCCGGCCAAGAGGATCAGGTCACGGCCGGAGACGCCGTGCCCGAGCACGCTCACGAGCGGCGCGGTGAGCCCCATCATCCACGTGATCGCGAAGAGGAGCAGGACCCGGATGCCCAGGGCCAGGATCAGGCCGAGCCGCCGGGCGACCTCGCGCCGGGCCTCGGGCAGGCGACCGACCAGGATCGCGATGAAGACGACGTTGTCGATGCCGAGCACGATCTCCATGGCGGAGAGCGTGGCCAGCGCCAGGAGGCCGTCGGCGGTGAGGAGCGCGCCCATCGGCTCGCCGGCCCTACTGCACCTCCGGGAGCACGTGCCGGGCGAAGAGCTCGATCGCGGCCAGGTCCTCCATGTCGAGCATCTGGAGGAGCACGCGCTGCACGCCCGCCGCCTCCCACTCCCTGAGGCTCGCCACCACGTCGGCGGGGGAGCCGACCAGGAAGCTCGCCTTGCGCCAGCCG
>CAMLFJ010000485.1 GCA_946479205.1 uncultured bacterium
TCGGGACGAGCACCGCCCCGACGTATCCCCCGCCGCCGGTCACGAGCACCGTCGGTCGCTTGGTCGCCATCGCTAGGCCCTCCGCGCCACGGATTCGCGGCCCAGGTGGATGGCCCACCAGGTCTGCGCGATCGTTCGCAGCGCCTTCATGATGTTCTTGGCGGACACGGCCTTGGAGCGGCCGTGGGTGCGGTCCGCGTGGGTCAACCCCACCTCGACGTAGCTGTACCCCGCGTGAAGCGCGTGGATGAGCATCTGGGTCAGGAAGTAGAAGCCGCCCGCGCTCTTGGGCAGCGCGCGCGCGAGCGCGATCGGATAGATGCAGGGGCCCTGGTAGTAGTGCATGCGCTGGCCGAACAGCACGTTGACCAGGGCGGTCGACGCCCAGGTCAGGAAGCGGCGGTGCCGCTGGCGGGCGAGCGGGTTCTGGTGGTAGGGCGCCACGATGTCGGCCCGGCCGACCGAGCCCAGGATGTCCCGCACCGACTCCCGGGCGATCTCCCCGTCCGCGGCCAGGAAGCTGAAGTGGTCGAGCCGTGCCTCCGAGAGCGCCCGCTCGTACGCGGCCGCGATCCCCATGTTGCGGGGCTGGTGGATCGCCCGGACGCAGGGATTCTCGCGCGCGAGACGCTCCGCGAGCTCGCCCGTCCCGTCGGTGCTCCCGTCGTTGATGATCAGGATCTCGTACTCGGTGAGCACCTGGGAGGCGGCCCACACGATGTCCCCCACCGACCGCTCGAGGTTGTCCACCTCGTTGAACGCGGGGAGAAACACGCTGACCCGGCGCGCGACGTCCATCTCAGTAGGGCCCCGCGAAGGTGGCCTGCACGTCGGCGACTCCCGCGCCGAGCGGCGTGCCCGCCTTCAGCACGTCGAGGCAGGCCTGCGCGATGGTCGAGGGATTCGGATGGAACGCATCCTCGAGCGGCCTCGACACCGGGGCCGGACAGTCCGGCGGGGTGACCCGCCGCACCGGCGCCTTCAGGTACGGCCACGCCTTCTCGGCCGCGATCGCCGCCACCTCCGCCGAGACGCCGCAGAGGGCCCAGCTCGTGTCGGCCACGACCAGGCGGCCGGTCTTGCGAAGCGATCGCACGATGATCTCCGCGTCGAGCGGCCGGACGCTGCGCAGGTCGATGACCTCGGCGCTCACGTTGTGCTGGAGCAGGATCTCGGCGGCGCGGGCCGCCTCGTAGGCCATGAGCGAGATCCCCACGATGGTGATATCGGTGCCGACGCGGACCACCTTGCCCTGCCCGAACGGCACCGCTTCGAGCCCCTCCGGCACCTCGCCCTCCAGCTCGTAGAGCGCGCGGTTCTCCAGCAGCACCACCGGGCCGCTGCCCTGGAGCGCGCTCACCAGGAGACCCTTCGCGTCGGCCGGCGTGGCGGGCAGGCCCACCGAGAGCCCGGGGAAGTGCGCGAAGAGCGCTTGCAGGCTCTGGGAATGCGTGGCCCCCTGGCCCCAGCCGCGTCCCACGATGCCGCGGAGGACGATCGGCACGCCGCCCCGGTCGCCGAACATGTAGCGCCACTTGGCCGCGAGGTTGAAGAGCTGGTCCATGCACAGGAACATGAAGTCGTTGCGCGGATGCACGACGAGCGGCCGCTTGCCGACCGCGGCCGCGCCGATCGCGATCCCGGTCATCGCGTTCTCGCCGTTCGGGATGTCGAAGACGCGCGCGGGGCCGAAGCGCCGGAACGCCTCCGCGGTGGTGCCGAAGATTCCCTTGAAGTCGTCGACCCCGATGCCCGCGACGAAGATGCTGGGATCGGCCTCCATGCACTGGACCGTCGCTTCGCTGATGGCCTGCCCGTAGGTGAGTCGACGCATCGTCATCCTCAGACCGTCCCGAGCGTGAGGTCTTCGACCGCCGGGAACGACGCGGCCCGCGCGGCCGCCACCGCCTCGTCCACCTCGATCTGGCTGGCGCGCCCCATGGCCGCGATCTGCGACGGCGTGCACACGCCCTCGCTCAGCAGACGCTCCGACGCGTGCCGGATCGGGCAGCGCGCGATCCACGCATCGACCTCGGCCTTGGTCCGGTATCCCTTGTCGTAGTCCCACTGCGGGCCCACGTGCTCCCGCCACCGGTAGGTGGTGCACTCGAGGAAGAAGGGCCCCGCGCCGCCCCGCGCGTGGGCCACCGCCTCCCGGGCCGCCGCGTGGACCGCGAACACGTCGTTGCCGTCCACCAGGCGAGCGGGCATCCCGTAGGACGCGGCCCGCGCGTGGATCGACACCGAGGCGGGCTGACGTACCTCGAGGCGGGTGTGGGTGGAGAATCCGTTGTTCTCGCATACGAAGAGCACCGGGACCCGGCGCATCACCGCGAAGTTGAGCGTCTCGTGGAAGATGCCCTCCTCGACGGTGCCGTCCCCGAAGAAGGTGACCGCGACCTGGTCGCGGCCGTCCATCGTGAACGCGAGCGCGGTGCCCACCGCCACCGCCATCGTCTGGCCGAGGATCGCGGACGACGCGATCACGCCGGCCGCGGGATCGTTGAGATGCACGGAGCCGCCGCGGCCCCGCGCGCAGCCGGTCTCGCGGCCGTAGAGCTCGGCGACCATGCCGCGTAGATCGCCGCCCTTGGCCAGGTAGTGCGCGTGGCACCGGTGGCCGCTGTAGACGACGTCGTCGCGCCGGAGCGCGCCGCACACCCCGACCGCGACCGCCTCCTGCCCGATCGAGAAGTGGGTCGGCGTGCGCATCTCCCCCGACGGGTAGAGCTCCGCCAGCGTCTCCTCGACGCGCCGGATCCGGACCATGTCGCGCAGCAGGTTCTCCCGGGAATCTGTCGTCATCGTCCTCGCCTATGTGAAGACTCGGCCATGCCCCGGCCGGCTAACGAGCAGCGTCTCGCCGTCGACGCTCTTGGTCACCCGGCCCCTCGGACTGGAGGCTCCGAACCCCATCGACCGGCCTCCAGAAGAGGCAAGAACAGCCTTTTAAATCAAATTGTTGTCTTGATTCGCGAGGCTTGGGTCCCGCCGGGCACTGGGTCTCGATCGTCGTTGAGCACGCATAACTTGCATCGGCCATGCCAAGGAGACACGGAACGACGCGCCGGCAGGGTCCAGCCGCGGATGACTCAGACGCCCGGGCTCCGCGCGGCCTTGCTAGCCCGCGCGGCCTTGCTAGAATGAGCCGCCATGTCACCCGGAGCGGAGAAGCCGCTCGTCGGAATCCTCATGGGATCGAAGTCCGACTGGGACACGATGCTGAAC
>CAMLFJ010000486.1 GCA_946479205.1 uncultured bacterium
CGGATACAAGGGCAGGGCGAGGTGAGGCCGTTCGACGGACGAGCCGAACGGATACAAGGGCAGGGCGAGGTGAGGCCGTTCGACGGACGAGCCGAACGGATACAAGGAAGGGGTCGGCGGTGATCGTCCGGAAGGGCCGCAGCACGGTCCAGATCGAGCGGACGCAGTCCGCGGTGTCCTACGCGATCCTGGTCACGTTCCTCCTGCTCGTGATCTTCCCGTTCTACTGGATGATCGTCACGTCCTTCAAGGGCGAGACCCAGATGCGCAGCCTGGTCTCGATGTTCTGGCCGAGCCCGTTCGCGACCGAGAACTACGAGCACCTGCTCGGCAAGACCGAGTTCGTCTCCTGGTACAAGAACAGCATCATCGTCTCGGTGTCGAGCACGTTCCTCGCCACCGCGATCGGGACCCTCGGCGCCTACGCGCTGGCCCGGCTCAAGTTCCTGGGCCGCGCGTTCATGGCCAGCACCGTGCTGATCACGTATCTCGTCCCCCCGTCCATCCTGTTCATCCCGCTCTACGCCCAGATCCGCAACCTGGGGCTCTCCGACAGCCTCACCGGCCTGATCGCCGCGTACCCGTCCTTCACGGTGCCGTTCGTGACCTGGCTGCTGATGGGGTACTTCGAGTCCATCCCGGTGGAGCTGGAAGAGTCGGCGATGATCGACGGGGCCACGCGCTTCGGCGCCTTCCGCCGCGTGATCCTGCCCCTGGCCGCGCCCGGCCTGCTCGCGAGCGGGCTCTACGCCTTCACCCAGGCCTGGAACGAGTTCCTCTACGCGTTGGTCTTCATCACCAACGTGAAGCTGCGCACGCTGCCGGTGGGCCTCTCCACCTTCATCACCGGCGACGTCTACGGCTGGGGCTACCTCATGGCCGGCGCGGTGCTGACCACCCTGCCGGTCATCGCGGCCTACATCTACCTGCAGAAGTACATGGTGGAAGGCCTCACCGCCGGGAGCGTGAAAGGTTAGCCGTTCTCCCTCTCCCCTGAGGGGAGAGGGCAGGGTGAGGGGCCCCAGGGTGAGGGGCCGGCGCCCGGCTCAGCGCCGACTGGATCAGCGCCTCCACCATCCACCGCGCGACCGCGAGAGTGGGGTCAGGTCTTGAATTACGACACTTGCCGCGGCGCGATGTCGTAATTCAAGACCTGACCCCGTTTAGGTACGACCTAGCCGAGCAGCTTCCGGTAGGTCTCCTCTTCGAATCCGACGATCAGGGTGCGGCCCTTCCGCAGCGTGGGCGCTCTCAGATTTCCGGTCGGTCCCAGCAGCAGGGCCAGGAGCGCCGCGCGATCCGGCTTGGCCTTCCGCAGATCCACGTGCTCCACCTTCTTGCCCTTGGCCACGTACAGCTCGTCCACGCCGTCGAGAACGTCGAGCGCGGCCGCGCCCTTGATGGTGGCTTTCTTCGCGTCGGCCTGCTCGGTCACGCTCACCTTGTTCTTGGCAAGGAACCCTTGCGTTTTCGCGCAGGTCATTCAGCCGTTGCGGTGATAGCTCCAGTCGACCTTTTTCATGGGCGTCCTCCTCAGTGGGTGTAGCGCCGCGCGTACTGCGCCACGCAGGCCGCCTCGAGGGCGGCGGGATCGCGGTAACCGTCGGTGAAGCGCTCGACCGAGAGCGGCGCCAGGTCGGGCTCGCTCTTGCCGTCCACGATCAGGTCGGCGAGCGCGCGGCCGGTTGAGGGGGAGAGGCTGAGCCCGCCCACGCAGCAGCCCGAGGCCACGTAGAGCCCGTCGAGCCCGGGCACGCGGCCCACGATGGGCCGGCCGTCGGGCGTCATGGTCGGCGCGCCGCCCCGGTGCACCGCGATCTTCGCGTCGCGCAGCGCCGGGAAGTGCGCGGCCACCTCGTTCACCAGCGCGCGCAGCACGCCCAGGTCCAGCTCGAGCGCGGCGATCTGGAAGCCGGCGGGCAGGCCCTCGCGCCCGAGCACGCGCGGGGCGTCCTCGTAGCCGCCGAAGAGCAGGCCGCCCTGCTCGTAGCGCACGTACACGCTCGCTTCCACGAGCCGCACGATGGGCTGCAGCGGCTCCACGCCCGGAATCGGCTCGGTGATGAAGAGCTGGTGGCGCACGGGAATCAGCGGCAGGGTGAGGCCCGCGCCCGCCGCCACGCGCGCGGTCCAGCCGCCCGCCGCGTCCACCACCACCGGCGCGCGGATCTCGCCGCGCGGGGTTATGACGCCCGCGGACCGGCCGCCCTCGCTCAGCAGGCCCTCCACGGGAGTGAAGGGAAGCAGGCGCGCGCCGAGCTCGCCCGCGCGGGTGGCGAAGCCGATCGCAACCTTGGCCGGGTCCACCCAGCCGTCGCTCGGCACGTGGAGGATGGCCCGCGCCGCGCCCGGCTTGAAGTGGGGCGCCAGCCTCTCGGCCTCCGCCGCGTCGATCACCCGCGTTTCGATGCCGCAGGCGCCCGCGGTCTCGCGCGCCACCCGCACCCGCTCCACCGCGGCGTCGGTGTAGGCTGCGCGCAGGCTGCCCGATCGGTGGAAGCTCACGGTGCGCCCCATCTCGCTCTCGAAGCGCTCGAGCGCCTCGCAGGCCTCGTGGCGGAGCCGCGCCATCGTGGGCATCGGGTCGGCCTTGCTGGTGAGCCCGGCCGCGCGGGGAGACGTCTGCGAGCCCAGCGCGTGCTGGTCGACCAGCGCGACCTTGAGCCCGCGCTTGGTCAGGTGATACGCGGTGGAGGCGCCGAAGGCGCCCGAGCCGATGACGACCGCGTCGGCGGTGGAGGCTCCGGCTGCCATGTCAGGCGAGCCTCGAGCCGTGCGCGGTGTCCTCGTCGATCACCGGGCGCCGGCCCCGCAGGAAGTCGAAGTCCACGCCCTCGTCGGCCTGCAGCACGTGGTCGAGGAACATGCGGAGATAGCCGCTGGTGACGCCGTCCGGCCGCGGAGTCCAGGCCGCGCGTCGCCGCGCGATCTCTTCATCCGGCACGCGAAGAGTCAGGCGTCGCTCCGGCACGTTCAGCTCGATCTCGTCCCCGTCCCGCACCAGCGCCAGCGGGCCCCCCACCGCGGATTCCGGTGTGACGTGCAGCACCACGGTGCCGTAGGACGTGCCGCTCATCCGCGCGTCCGAGATGCGCACCAGGTCCTTCACGCCCGCCTTGAGCAGGCGCGCCGGCACCGGCGCGGCGCCCCACTCCGGCATGCCGGGGCCGCCCTTCGGCCCGGCCTGCTTGAGCACCAGCACCGAGTTCTCGTCGATGGGCAGCGA
>CAMLFJ010000487.1 GCA_946479205.1 uncultured bacterium
GATCTGATCGTGGCCCACGAGGGCGCCGGCAACCTGCCCGCCGCGCTCGAGTGGACCGACCAGGCCTCGAAGACCTTCGGCGGCGCGCCGCGCTGGATGCCGCACCGGATCCGGCTGCTCCGCAAGACGGGACGGGTGGCGTAGGCGAACAACGTGACGATCGACTGCTCGCTCAACGCCACCGACTGGAAGCGGCTCTGCCAGGAAGCGAACGCGACCCCGGCCGGCCGGGCCGCGCGCTAGCCGTCGAGGTCCAGCACCATCGCGGCGTGATCGCTGGCCGGGCGGCCGAGCGGGCGCCGGCCCCAGTCGTACCGGAAGTGCCGCAGCCGCGGCCGCAGCGCGCGGTTGAGGAAGGCCTGGTCGATCCGGAAGCCGTTCCCGCCGTTGGGGGAGTACCAGGTGTACGCGCGCGCGCTGCCCCGCAGGTGGCGGTAGGCGTCCGTCCAGCCCGCCTGGTCGAGCTCCCGCATCCAGCCGTCCTCGATCCGGTTGAACGCGGGGACCTCCTCGTCGAGGCCGATGCGGCCGGAGTTCGTGTCGCCGACCAGCAGGGCGGGGGCGGCCCAGCGCCGCCGCGCGGTGGAAAGCACCGCGTCGAGGAAGGGGTACTTGCGGCCGCCCGCGCGATTGGGCACGTGCATCACACCCAGCGCGAGCGGCTGCGGGGCCAGGATTCGGGCCAGCAGCCAGCGACACGGCTCGGTCGGCGCGCAGGGGAGCCGGAGCCGGCGCAGCGGCCAGCGCGAGGCGAGCAGCAGGCCGTTGACGCCGGGCCGCGCCGGATCCGCGGTCGCCCACTGGTAGGGCAGCCCGAGCCGGGCCAGGTCGCGGGCCAGCTCCCCGCTGGGCGGGGTGCCGCGGAACTCGGCGAGCGCGACCGCGTCCGCCTCCCACGCGCCGATCTGGCGCGCGATGGCGGCGGCGCGGACGCCGCCCCCCGCCCGGATGTTCCAGAAGACGACCCGCATGGGTGCCGCGCTACTTGTCGAGCCAGACGTCCTGGAGCCGGCAGCAGTTGTAGGTGACCTGGTTCAGGATCAGGTTCTTCACGTACGGGTACTGCGCGAAGCGGTCGGTCCGCCAGCCCATGGTGGGCCGGGCCCCGTCGTCCTCGAGCTTCTTCTGGATCTGCCAGACGAGGGCGAGCCGCTTCTTCTGGTCGGTCTCCTGGGACTGCTGCTCGATGAGACGCATCACTTCCTCGTTGCAGTAGTCCCCGTAGTTCCGGGGCGAGCCGCAGGCGTAGTTCTCGTAGAAGTTCGCGTCGGGATCGTCCACCCCGAGGCCGGTGAGGTTGGTGCCCATGGTGAACTCCCGGCGGGTGACCATCGGGTGCCACTGCGCGGTGTCGATCTGCTTGAGCGTCGCGTCGATCCCGACTTGCTTGAGATCGCTGATCACGAAGGCGGAGAAGTCGAGGTAGATCGCGATCGCGCGCGTGACGACCTCGAGCTTGAGCGGGTTGGCCGGACCGAAGCCGGCCTCGGCGAGCAGCTTCTTGGCGGTGGCGCGTCCCTCGGCGGCCCCGCCGTAGCCGGGGAGCTGGGCGAGATCCTTCTCGAGCAGGCCCCAGACGCCCCACGGCTTGGGCGCGAGGGAGGCGCCGACCACCGCGAGCCCGCGGTGCACGGTCTGGGTATAGGTGCGACGGTCGATCGCGAAGCTGAGCGCGCGCCGCACCTTGACGTTGTCGAAGGGCGCCTTCTTGGTGTTGAGCAGGAGGTTCTCGCTGACGTTGCTCGCGGTCTCGCTGAAGACCATGCCGGGCACCGCGCCCTTGAGCTGCTCCATGATCGAGAGCGTGGTCTCGCCCGGGTACGCGATGTCGATCTGGTTGGCCTGGAGCGCGGCCACCCGCGTGCCGCGCTCCACGATGACGGTGTAGCGCACGCTGTCCAGGTAGGGGCGGCCCTTGACGAAGTAGTCCGGGTTGCGCACGAGCTCGACCGACTGGCCGCGCTTCCACTCCTTGAACTTGAAGGGGCCGGTCCCGATGCAGCGCGCGCGGTGCTCGGCGATCGGGACGTGGGCGGGGATCACCGGGGAGTAACCGGAGGCGAGCATGGCCACCAGGGAGGGCTGCGGCCGCTTCAGGCGGAACACCACCGTGTACGGATCGGGGGCCTCCACCGCGTCCACGTTCGCGTACCATTCTTTTCTCGGGTTGATCCGCAGCTTCGCGGGGGCGTCGGCGGCCTCGCGCACCGTGTCGAAGGTGAACTTCACGTCCTTCGAGGTGAAGGGCTGCCCGTCGTGCCACTTGACGTCCTTCCGGAGAAAGAACACGAGGTTTCTGTAGTTGTCCTGCCACGACCACTTCTCGGCCAGCTCGGGGACGATCGTCTCCATGCGTCCGAGCCGCTTGGTCTGGTCGTAGACGACCAGGTTGCTGTAGCAGGGCATCGCCGGCCAGGTGACCGAGTTGGTCGCGGACTCATGGATCGAGAAGCCCTGCGGCAGGTCCTCGCGCAGCACCGCCCGGAGCACGCCGCCCGGCTTGCCCTCGCGCGCGGCGGTCGCGGGGACCTGCGCGGCGGCGGGGAGCGCGGCGAGGCCGCAGCCGATCAGGAGGAATGCGAGGACACGCGCGGCGTTGGGCATGGGCCGGAGCCCCCTCACCCTGCCCTCTCCCCCTCGAAGGGGGAGAGGGAGGATGGGGGCTGGGACATCAGACGGTGACGGGCTTGTAGACCGGCATCCGCCACTCGGGGAAGCGCCGGTCGGTGCCGCGCACCACGTTCATGTAGGCGGTGAGCAGCCGCTGGGTGATGGGGCCGACGCCGCCGTCGCCGAGCGGGAACTTGTCCACCGAGAGGATCGGGGTGATCTCGTAGCCGCTGCCGCAGAAGAAGGCCTCGTCGGCCACGTAGAGCTCGGTGCGCGCGATGTCGCGCTCCACCACCTCCATGCCCAGCGCCGGGGCCACCGCGTCGATCAGGGTGGTCCGGGTGATGGACTCGAGGATGTCGCTGGTGATGGGCGGCGTCACGAGCTGGCCGCGGCGCACCATGAACAACGTCGCGCCCGAGCCCTCCGCCACCGTGCCGTGCTGGTTCAGGAAGATCGGCGCGTCGTAGCCGTCGGCCTTGGCCTGGAGCGTGGCGAGGCGGCCGTTCTGGTAGTTGGCGCCGCACTTGAGGCGAATCGGGATCGCGTTGTCGCTGGTGCGCTGCCAGGAGGTGATGCAGCAGCGGAGCCCGTTGCCCTCGGTGATGCGGGC
>CAMLFJ010000488.1 GCA_946479205.1 uncultured bacterium
TCAGCTCGCCGCCCATCGCGACCCACTCCTCGTCGCTGATGCGGGCGCGCCCGGCCGCGAGGCCCTCCGCGTCCACGCCGACCAGGTAGCGCAGCCGCGGCCGGTCGGTGGTGATCGCTTCGAGGATCGTCGCCGCGACCGTCTCCGACTTGCCCGGGTTGCGGAAGCCGGCCGCGAAGAGCTTGCCGTTGCGGCGCATGATCTGCCGGTACGGCGAGGTCTTGTCGAAGCGGGTGGCGCCCGCCGAGTTCTCGAAGATCGCGGTCTGGATCACCCCGGGCTCGATGATCGCCACCCGGATGCCGAAGGCGGCCACCTCGTGGGCCAGCGCCTCGCTCGCCGCGGCGAGCGCGTGCTTGGACGCGGAGTACGCGATCTGGTTCGGGGTGGCCACCCGCCCCGCGATCGACGTGACGTTGACGATGCACCCGGCCCGCCGCTCGCGCATGGCCGGCAGCACCGCCCGGATCATCCGGATCGGGCCCCAGTAGTTGGCCTCGAACATCGCGCGGTGCTCGGGCTCCGGCGTGAGCTCGAGCGGGGACGCCCCGCCGATGCCCGCGTTGTTGACGAGCACGTCGATGGCCCCCTCGGCATCTCGCGTCGCGGCCACCGCGCCGTCGATCGAGTCCTCGCGCGTGACGTCGAGCTCGCGCACCGTGAGCGGCAGGCGCTCCGCGCGCGCGGCCTCCTCGAGCGGGCCGGCCTTCGCGAGGTTGCGCATGGTCGCCACCACCCGGTGGCCGTGGCGCGCGAGGTGCAGCGCGGTGGCGAAGCCGATGCCGGTGCTGGTGCCGGTGACGAGCGTGACGGGCATGCCCCGGCCTAGGACGTGCCGTCGAGGGCGGTTCGCACCGCCTCGACCACGCGCTCCAGATCATAGGGCTTGCCGATGATCTCGATCGCCTCCGTCTCTCCCACCAGCTTGTCGAGGACGGGCTTGTTGGTCGTGGTCAGGACGAAGCGGCAGGCCTGGGCGGGCTGCGAGCTGCGGACGAGCTTCAGGAAGGTCCAGTTCGTGTCGTAGGGCGGGGAGATGTCG
The DNA here is from genome assembly GCA_946479205.1 of uncultured bacterium. Next base: position 1,043 of record CAMLFJ010000488.1, read on the forward strand.
TAGACGATCACGGCCGGCCGGTGGTGCTCGATGAAGGAGACGAAGTCGAGCTCGCCCTTCTTGAGGTCCGCGATGTGCCCCGGCACGGTGTGCAGCCCGTCGGCCTCCAGCGCGGTGCGCAGCAGCTCGACGGTGTCGGAGCTGGAGTTGAACACCGCGACGATGGGCCGGGCGGCGTCACCCGGCGCGCGGGCCGTGTCCGGTTTCGTCACGCGAGCAGGATGCCCCTCCGGTGACGCGGCGTCAAGCACGGAAGCGGTATAGACTCCCCGCGCCATCCTGCCCCATACCGGCCCCCCGGGGGCTCAAGGAGAACGACCATGCGACACACCGTCGTGGGAATGGTCCTCGCCGCCGTATCGGCCCTGACCTGCGCGCCCGCTCACGCGCAGAGCTGGAGCGTGCCGCCGGAAAGCCAGCGCTGCCCCTCGAAGTGGGGCGCGGGCGACGAGCGCGGCTCCGGCAACCACATGAAGCCGGCCAGCGTGATGCGCGCGGCCCAGCTCATCAAGACCGGCGAGGTCATCGAGATCGCGCACGTGATGAACGACAAGATGCCGTTCTTCGGCACGCGCCGCTTCGACGTTCACGTCAAGCGCACGTTCATGAACGATTTCTCCAACCGCCGCGGCAGCAACGAGGAGCTGGTGGTCTCGGAGATCGGCCAGGTCGGCACCCAGTTCGACGGCTTCGCCCACCAGACCCACGAGGACAGCCACTACAACTGCTTCAAGACCGGCGCGATCTCCACGCGGGGCGGCTTCACCAAGCTCGGCATCGAGAAGGTCGGCATGCTGATGACCCGCGGCGTCCTGATCGACGTGGCCGCGCTCAAGGGCGCGGACACGCTCCCGGACACCTACGAGATCACGATCAAGGACCTGCAGGACGCGCTCGCGAAGCAGCGGATGACGCTGCAGCCGGGCGACGCGGTCCTCATCAACACCGGGTGGAACAAGCTGTGGGGCAAGGACAACGCGCGCTACGTGAAGAGCTGCCCGGGCATCGGCATCGCGGCGGCGGAGTGGCTCGCCCGGCAGGACCCGATGCTGATCGGGGCCGACAACTGGCCGGTCGAGGTGGCGCCGAACCCGGATCCGAAGCTCTCGCTGCCCGTGCACCAGGTCGCGCTGGTGGTCAACGGGCTCCACCTGCTCGAGAACCTGAAGCTCGATGAGCTGGCCGCCAAGCAGGTCTACGAGTTCGCCTTCGTCATGCAGCCGATCAAGGCCCAGGGCTTCACCGGCTCGACGGTCGCCCCCGTCGCGATCCGCTGACCCCGGGCTAGCGGAAGCGCTGGGCGGTGGTGCCGCGGTAGAGCAGCTCGCCCTGCCGCGCCATGATCGCGGCGTGCCGCGCACAGGCCGCGGGGTCGAGGTCCGCCGCGGGCGGCTCCTCGGGGTCGAAGTGGTGGTACGCGTCCACGCCGCGCACCAGCGTGGCGGTGTCCCGCGGCCCCGCCGCGATCTGGCGAACGTGGGTCGGGATGTAGCGGATGGCGTAGCCGATGCGGCGATCGGCGGCGCGGTTGGGCGGCGAGCCGTGGAACATGCGCACGTGGTGCAGCGACATCTCCCCGGGGTGGAGCACCACGTCCACCGCGCGCGCCTCGTCCACCTCCACCATGACCTCCTGCCCGCGCGAGAGCAGATTGTCCGGCGCGAAGGTCTCGCGATGGGCGACCTGCTCGGTGTGGGTGCCCGGGATCATGCGCATCGCGCCGCTCTCGATCGAGCTCTCCGAGAAGGCCACCCACGCGGTCACCACGTCCGGCTCGCTGAGGCCCCAGTAGGTCGAGTCCTGGTGCCAGGAGACGAAGGCCGGGTCGCGCGCCTCCTTGATGAAGAAGCTCGAGCTCCAGCAGAGGAGGTTCGGGCCCAGGACGTCCTCGACCGCGTCGAGGATACGCGGGTGACGGATCAGCGCGTCGAGCCAGGTGAAGAGGAGATGGCCCTTGTGGCGGAGCTCGCCGCCCAGCGACCCGCCCCGCTCACGCTCGACCGCCTCGAGCCGCGCGCGATAGCCCGCGGCTTCCTCGGACGAGAGCACGCGAAGGGGGAAATAGAAGCCGTCACGACGGTACCGCGCCACCATTTCGGGCGAGAGGGTCTTCATACCGCACGTCTACCGTGCCGGCTCGCGAGCTGTCAAGCCGAGTCTCCCTCT
>CAMLFJ010000489.1 GCA_946479205.1 uncultured bacterium
CCATGTGCGCCATGTAGGTGATCGCCCCGGCCAGGGTGGCCGCGATGGCCATGATGAGCGTGTCGCGGTTCTGCACGTGGGAGAGCTCGTGGGCCAGGACGCCTTCCAGCTCTTCCTCGCTCATGATCCGCAAGATGCCTTCGGTGCAGGCGATCGCGGCGTGCTGCGGATTGCGGCCGGTGGCGAAGGCGTTCGGGGACTCGCCCGGGATGATGTAGACCTTGGGCATCGGGATGCCGGCACGGGTGGCCAGGGTGCGGACGATCCGGTACAGAGCGGGAGCCGCGGCCTCGTCCACCGGCTGGGCCCCGTACATCCGGAGGACGATCTTGTCGGAGAACCAGTAGCTTCCGAGGTTCATCACCATGGCCAGCACCAGGGCCATGATCATGCCGTTCTGGCCGCCGAGCGCGCCGCCGATGAGCACCACCAGCACCGTGAGGGCAGCCAGCAGGACACCGGTCTTCATGAGGTTGGCCATGCGCTCGTCCTCCCGGTCCGAATGCTAGCAGCCGAGTCCCAGACCGTCAAGCAACTGGCGAGTTTACGGGCTTTTGGGTTGACAAGGGGTACCCCCACGCTTATACTGACGCGTCTGTAAGAAAAACTCCTTACTTCACGTAAGCTTAGACGGGGTTCTTCACGTGCTGATCCAGGTAGCCGCCATTCCACCCGAGGGTCTCCGCATCGAAGGGACCGCGGACTTCCCGCAGCCGTTCCAGGACCATACCTGGGCGCTCGACGATCTCGCGCTGACCGTCGAAAAGGACGGTGACACGGTCTTCGTCCGCGGGGACCTGAGCGCGCGGGTCCCGCTCGTGTGCGGGCGCTGCGTCGAGGGCTACACCGTGACCGTCCACCCCGAGGTGGATGCCCGCTTCGTGCCCATGCCGTCGACCCGCGAGGAGCAGGAGCTGGGAGCCGGCGAGCTCGAGACCGACGTCTACCAGCACGGCACGCTCGATCTGACGGCCCTGCTCGAGACCGAGACCACCCTCGCGCTGCCCATGAAGCCGCTCTGCCGGGAGGGCTGCCGCGGCCTCTGCCCGGTCTGCGGCGGCAACCGCAACGCCACCGACTGCGCGTGCGAGACGCCCGCGCCCGACTCCCGCTGGGCGGCCCTGAAGGACTGGGCCGGCCGGTCGAGATAGCCCGAACAGGAGCCTCCGATGCCCCTCCCCAAGCGACGACACTCCAAGACGCGCGGCCGCAAGCGGCGCACGCACTACAAGATGGTCGCGCCCTCGCGATCCCTGTGCCCGCAGTGCCGCGAGGTGAAGCCGCCCCACCGCATCTGCCCGCACTGCGGCTTCTACAAGGGACGCGAAGTCATCTCCGTCGAGGGCGAATAGTCTTTCCGGCTGAGCCGGGCCGTGCCATAAGATCGGCGCCATGAAGATCGCGGTCGACGCCATGGGAGGCGACTTCGGTCCCGCCGTCGTGGTCGAGGGCGCGGTGGCCGCGTGCCGGGAGTTCGGCCTCGCCTCCGTCCTGGTGGGGGACAGGGCGGCCATCGAGCGCGAGATCGTGCGGCTCAAGGCCCAGGACCTGCCGGTCACGGTGCGCCACGCCTCGCAGGTGGTCGGCATGGCGGAGGCGCCGTCGCAGGCGCTGCGCCGCAAGCGCGATTCCTCGCTGCGGGTGGCCGCCGAGCTGGTCAAGGACGGCGAGTGCGGGGCCATCGTCTCCGCCGGCAACACCGGAGCCGCGATGGCCATCAGCATGTTCGTGATGGGCGTGCTGCCCGGAGTGGACCGGCCCGCCATCGCGGCGCCGCTGCCGAGCCTGTCCGGCTACACGGTGCTGATCGACGCGGGGGCCAACGTGGACCCCAAGCCGCGCCAGCTCTTCCAGTTCGCGGTCATGGGCCACGTGTACTCGCGGCACATCGTGGGCAAGGACAACCCGCGGGTCGGTTTGCTTTCGGTGGGCGAGGAAGAGGGCAAGGGGACCGACCTGACCAAGGAAGCGTTCGAGGACCTGCGCGGCTCGTCGCTCAACTTCATCGGCAACATCGAGGGGCGCGACATCTATAACGGCCGCTGCGACGTGGTGGTGACCGACGGCTTCACCGGCAACGTCTGCCTCAAGGTCTCGGAGAGCCTGGCCGAGATGCTCACCGCGATGATCCGCGAGGAGCTGGGGCGGGACGTGCTCTCCCTGGCGGGCGCCGCGCTCTCCAAGCGGGCCTTCGCGCGCCTGAAGCGCCGGGTCGACTACACCGAGATGGGCGGCGCGCCCCTGCTGGGCATGAACGGGGCCGCCATCATCTGCCACGGGGCTTCGCCGGTGAAGGCGATCAAGAACGCGGTGCGCGTGGCCGCCGACTGGGTTCGCAACGACGTGAACCAGCACATCAAGACCGCGCTCGAGGCGGAAGCTGTCCTCGCCGAGGGACGGGAGGGAGGCCGGGAATGAACCGGGCTCAGATCATCGGCGTGGGCGCCTTCGCCCCGAAGCGGATCCTGACCAACCGGGAGCTCGAAAAGATGGTCGAGACTTCCGACGAGTGGATCGTCCAGCGGACCGGGATCCGCGAGCGCCACATCGTGGACGAGGGCGAGGGGCCCTCGGACCTGGCCATCCGCGCCGCCCAGCAGGCGATGGAGCGGGCCCAGGTCACCGCGGAGGAGATCGACTTCATCGTGGTGGGCACCACCGCGGGGGACATGCACTTCCCCACCACCGCGAACCTCGTCCAGCATCGCCTCGGCTGCCGCAACGCGGGCTCGGTGGACGTCTACGCGGCCTGCGCGGGCTCGGTCTACAGCCTGTCCATCGGCGCCCAGTACGTGCAGACCGGCAAGTACCGCACCGTGCTCTGCATCGGGGCCGAGTGCCTCTCGCGCATCACCGACTTCACCGATCGCGGCACCTGCATCCTGCTCGCCGACGCCGCGGGCGCCGCGGTCCTGCGGCCCTCCACCGACGCCGCCGGCATCATCGACACCGATCTCTACTCGGACGGCCGCTACGGCGACCTCCTGATCCAGCCCGCGGGCGGCGCCCTGCGCCCGGCCACCCACGAGACGGTGGACCAGCGCCAGCACTTCGCCAAGATGAAGGGCAACGAGGTGTTCAAGGTGGCGGTGCGGATGTTCGGCGACTGCGCCGAGCGAATCCTGAAGAACAACGGCTTCACCGCGAACGACCTCGACCTCTTCGTGCCCCACCAGGCGAACCTCCGCATCATCGAGGCGGCGGT
>CAMLFJ010000490.1 GCA_946479205.1 uncultured bacterium
GGGAAGTGGAAGGCCATGTGGAACTCGTCGCCGTCGCCGAAGTAGGGGCGGACGTCGGCGGGCCACTGGTTGGCCTCCGCGAGGAGAATGCGCCCCTGATACTCGCGGTCGATGGTGCCGCGGATCTCCCTCAGGAACTCGTGGGTCTCGGGCAGGTTCTCGCAGTTGGTGCCCTCGCGCTCGATGAGGTAGGGGACCGCGTCGCAGCGGAAGCCGTCGAGGCCCTTGTCCAGCCAGAAGCGCATGACGTCGAGCAGCTCGCGGCGCACCTCGGGGTTGTCGAAGTTGAGATCCGGCTGGTGGTGGAAGAAGCGGTGCCAGTAATAGGCCTTGGCCGCCGGGTCCCACGTCCAGTTGGAGTGCTCGGTGTCGAGGAAGATGATGCGGGCGTCCCGGTACCGCTCGTCGGTGTCGCTCCAGACGTAGTAGTCGCGATAGGGGGAGTCGGGCGCGCGGCGGGCGGCCTGGAACCACGGGTGCTGGTCCGAGGTGTGGTTGACCACCAGGTCCGAGATGACCCGCATGCCGTGGCCGTGGGCCGCCTCGAGGAAGCGGTCGAAGTCGGCCATGGTGCCGTAGTCCGGGTGGATCGCGCGGTAGTCGGCCACGTCGTAGCCGTCGTCGCGCAGCGGCGAGCGGAAGAAGGGCAGGAGCCAGAGGCAGTCCACCCCCAGCTCCTTGAGGTGCCCGAGCTGGCTCGTGAGCCCGATGAAGTCGCCGATGCCGTCGTCGTTGCCGTCCTTGAACGCGCGGACGTGCAGCTCGTAGAACACCGCGTCCTTGTACCAGAGCGGGTCGCGGTCGCTCATCCGGCCGTGCGCCCGCGAGTGACTGGGGCAGTGGCTTGGCGAGGCGCAGCCGAAGGCGAGCCGAGCGGATACATGAAGCCTTTAAGGCTTTTCACGCGAAATAATCGAAATCGCGCTCGCGCCGCCGCCACCGGCCCACCCGATAGATGTGGGCGGGAGCGGTGCGCGGGTCGAGCGAGACCGCGTGGGTGGGGCCGCGCACGAGGCGACGGTCGCCGCCGAGGAGCTCGTGGAGCTCGTAGGTCTCGTCGGGGGCGATGCCGATCTCGGCGAGCGGGATCTGGAGCGTGGCCTCGTGGGTGGCGAAGGGGTCCAGGTTGACCGCGACCAGGATCACGTTGTCCCGCGCGGGGGTGAGCTTGCCGTAGAAGAGCACGTGCGGGTTGTCCGCCGGGAAGAAGCGCAGCCCGGCCATCGCGTGGAGCGCCGGATTCTCGCGGCGGATCGCGTTGAGCCGCGCGATGTAGTCCGAGAGGTTGCCGGGCGCGTTCCAGTCGCGCACCCGGATCTCGTACTTCTCGGAGGCCCGGTACTCCTCGGTGCCGGGCAGGGGCGTCGCCTCGCAGAGCTCGTAACCGCTGTAGACGCCCCAGACCGAGGACAGGGTCGCGGCCAGGGCGGCCCGCATGCGGAAGGCGGGCGGGCCGCCGCGCTGCAGGACCTCGGGCAGGATGTCGGGGGTGTTGACGAAGAAGTTGCCGCGGAAGTACTCGGCCATCTCCGACCGCGTCAGCTCCTCGAGATACTCGGTCAGCTCCTCCTTGAAGTTGCGCCAGGTGAAGTAGGTGTAGGACTGGGTGAAGCCGGCCTTGCCGAGCGCCCGCATCACCTTGGGACGGGTGAAGGCCTCGGAGAGGAAGATCACGTCGGGATCGCGCTCCTGGACCTCGCGGATCAGCCAGGTCCAGAAGTCGAGGGGCTTGGTGTGGGGGTTGTCCACCCGGAAGGTGCGCACGCCCTGGTCGATCCAGAACCGCACGACGCCCAGCAGCGCCCCCCAGAGCGATTCCCACGCCGCCGTCGCGAAGTTGATCGGGTAGATGTCCTGGTACTTCTTCGGCGGGTTCTCCGCGTACTTGATGCTCCCGTCGGGCCGCTGATAGAACCACTCCGGGTGCTCGCGCACCCACGGATGATCCGGCGAGCACTGGATCGCGAAATCGAGCGCGATCTCCATCCCCAGCCCCTGCGCGGCCTTCACGAGCCGCCGGAAGTCCTCGATCGTGCCGAGCTCCGGATGCACCGCGGTGTGGCCGCCCTCCGGTCCGCCGATGGCCCATGGGCTGCCCGGATCGCCCGGCCCCGCGGCCAGCGCGTTGTCCGGGCCCTTGCGCGCGGTGCGGCCGATCGGGTGGATCGGCGGGAGGTAGACGACGTCGAAGCCCATGCGCCGGATCTCGGGCAGGCGGTCCACGCAGTCGCCGAAGGTGCCGTGGCGGCCGGCCACGCGGCCCTGCGAGCGCGGGAACAGCTCGTACCAGGCCGCGAACGCGGCCTCCGGGCGGTCCACCACCACCTCGAGCTCGCGGTCGTGCCGCGTGAGATCGGGGCGCGGCTGCACGCGCGCCATCACCTGGCGCAGGTCGGGGTCGAGCAGGACGTCGAGGCGGCGGTCGCGCGTGGACGCGGCGGTGAGCCGCTCGATCGCGCGAGCGAGCGCGGCCGCTTCCGGATCCCGCGCGCCCTCGCGCGCGCCCCGGAGCATCGCGCCGCCCTCCAGCAGCTCGCTGGTGAGATCGGCCTGTCCCCCGGCGAGCCGCCGCCGCATCTCCTCGACCCACGAGCCGAAGGCGTCGGTCCAGGCCTCCACCGTGTAGCGGTAGCGGGTGTTGGCCTCGAGGCGAAACGCGCCGCCCCAGCCGCCGTTGTCGACCGGCCGCAGGGGCGCCTCCCGCCACGCCGACTCGTCGTGGGTGCGGTAGCAGATCCGGGCGGCCAGCAGATCGTGGCCCTCCTTGAAGATGTCCGCGGAAACGGTGAGGACGTCGCCCACGACGCGCTTGGCCGGGTACCGGCCGTCGTCCACCGCGGGACGCACGTGCTCGATGACGATGGGGCGGCGCGCCGGCTTCATCGCCAGCGGTCCACGAGGTAGGGCTTCTCCTCCTCGAACATGCCGCCCAGGCGCGCCGCGCTCTGCAGCATGGCGAGCGGGGGGCGGCCCTGCGTTTCCAGGATGACCGACGCGGCGCGGCCGGCCGGGGGTTGGGCCGGGGCGCGAGTCCTAGAGATCGGGACCGGGAGTGGCTACCAGGCCGCGATCCTCGCCGAATTGGGGGCGGAGGTCGTGAGCGTGGAGCGGCACGCCGAGCTCTCCGAGTCGGCGGGGCGCCTGCTCGCGGATGCCGGTTACGAGGACGTACGGCTCGTGGTTGGCGATGGCACCCACGG
>CAMLFJ010000491.1 GCA_946479205.1 uncultured bacterium
CCGCTGGTCGCCATCACCGGGCAGGCGGGGCACGACCGCGTCCACAAGGAGTCGCACCAGTACGTGGACATCGTGGAGCTCATGCGCCCGCTGACCAAGTGGAACGCGCGCGCCGAGATGCCGGTGGTGATCCCCGAGGTCTTCCGCAAGGCGTTCAAGGTCGCGGAGGCCGAGAAGCCGGGCGCCTGCCACATCGAGATACCCGAGGACGTCGCGGAGGAAGCGGCCGAGGGCGAGCCGCTCTCCACCGAGCGCCCCCGGCGCCCCTCGCCGGACCGCCAGGCGCTCCAGTCGGCCGCCCGCTTCATCGAGGCCGCCTCGTTCCCGCTCATCTTCGCGGGCAACGGGGTGATCCGCGGGGGCGCTTCCCGGGAGCTGCGGGATTTCTCCCGCGCCCACGGAATCCCGGTGGTCAACACGTTCATGGCCAAGGGGTGCATGCCGTACGACGACCCGCTCGCGCTGCTCTCGGCCGGCCTCCAGGCCCGCGACTACGTCTCGTATGGCTTCGAGAAGGCCGATCTGATCATCGCGGTGGGATACGACCTGGTCGAGTACGCGCCCAAGTTCTGGAACCCGGAGCGCAAGAAGCACGTCATCCACATCGACTTCACCCCCGCCGAGGTGGACGGGCACTACCAGCCCGCGGTCGAGGTGGTGGCGGACGTGCGCGAGGCTCTCGAGCTGCTCAACGGCCTCGTGAAGGGCCAGAAGGATCCGGCGCCCTATCTCGAGCTGCGCCGCTACATCCTCGAGCAGCTCGCCGACGGCGCGGACGACGACGGGTTCCCGATCAAGCCGCAGCGCATCCTGCGCGACCTCCGCGCCGCGATGGGGCGCGAGGACATCCTGATCTCGGACGTGGGCAGCCACAAGCTGTGGATCGCGCGCACCTTCCCGGCCTACGAGCCGAACAGCGTGCTGATCTCCAATGGCCTCGCCGCGATGGGCTTCGCGCTGCCCGCGGCGGTGGCGGCCAAGCTGGTGCACCCGTCGCGGAAGGTGGTGGCGGTGAGCGGCGACGGCGGCTTCCTCATGAACCTCCAGGAGATGGAGACCGCCAAGCGGCTGGGCCTCGCCATCGTCAACGTGATCTTCCGCGACGGCGGCTACAACCTCATCCAGTGGAAGCAGCAGACCCGCCTCGGCCGGGAGTCGGGCGTGGAGTTCACCAACCCGGACTTCGTGACGCTGGCCCAGGCGTTCGGCGCCAAGGGATTCCGGGTGGAGTCGGCGCGGGGCCTCGCTCCGATCCTCGCGGAGGCCCTCGCCTGGCGGGGGCCCTCCATCGTCGACGTGCCGGTGGACTACCGGGAGAACCCGAAGCTGACCGCCCGCCTGGGTCAGCTCGTCTGCCCGATCTGACGGCACGCGCCTTGCTGCGCTCTCGACCGTGAGCATGGTCTGGGAGCTGATCAAGCGCGCGGCGATGAAGTGGAACGCGGACGACTGCCTGACGCTCGGGGCCGCCCTCGCCTACTACACCGTGTTCTCGCTCGCCCCCATCCTGGTCATCGTGATCGCGGTGGCCGGCGCGGTGTTCGGCCAGGAGGCGGCCCAGGGCGAGATCGTCTCGCAGATCCGCGGGCTGGTCGGCGAGGAAGGGGCCACCGCGATCCAGTCCCTGATCGAGAGCGCCGGGCGGCAGGGCGCCGGCGGGCGGGCCACCCTCATCGGGCTCCTGGTGCTCCTCTTCGGCTCGACCAGCGCGTTCAGCCAGCTGCAGGGCGCGCTGAACAAGATCTGGGAGGTGGAGCCCGTGGTCCACGCCGGCGTGTGGGACTTGGTCCGCGCGCGGTTCCTGTCGTTCGCGGCGGTGCTAGGCACCGGCTTCCTGCTGAGCGTCTCGCTGGTGCTGAGCGCCGCGGTCGCCGCCTTCGGCCGCTACGGGTGGGGCCGGCTGCCCGCGATCGGCCCGATGGTCGAGCTGGCCGACTTCCTCGGGTCCATGCTGGTGCACACCCTGCTGTTCGCCATGATCTTCAAGCTGCTGCCGGACGCGGCGATAAGGTGGCGCGAGGTGTGGCTGGGCGCCGGCGTCACCGCCGGGCTCTTCTTCGTGGGCAAGCTCGTGATCGGGTTGTACCTCGGCACCAGCGAGGTCGGCGCGGCCTACGGCGCGGCGGGCTGGGTCATCCTCATCCTCGCCTGGGTCTACTACTCGGCCCAGATCGTCCTCTTCGGCGCCGAGTTCACCCGCGCCTACGCAAATCTGGAGAGCCGTCCCTCCTCTCCCCCTCTCCCCTCAGGGGAGAGGGTAGGGTGAGGGGTGGTCGGGGGTGAGGGGTGGTCGGGGGTGAGGGGTGGTCTACACGTCTACATCTCGACGATCCCGTCGCCCACCTTCTTGAGCCGCTCGAGCACGAGCGGGTCGTGCCCGGGCAGCACCAGGTCCTCGGACGACGCGAGCGCGCGAATCTTGTCGAACGCCCCGTACATCCGCGGCAGATCCTGGAGGGTGTTGAACGGGATGCGCTCCTCGAAGTTGCGGTAGTAGTGGGACGCGTCGGAGGCCACCACCGCCTGGCCGCGCGCGTGCGCCACCGAGACGATCTGCATGCCCGCGGTGTGCCCGCCCACGTGGTGCACCGCGATGCCGGGCACGATCTCGCGTGAGCCGTCCACGAACTGCATGCGCTTGTCGTAGTTGAGGCGGATCAGCGCGCACATGTCGTCCACCTCGACCGAGTGGCGGAAAGCGGGCAGGGCCGCGTGGCGGCCGGTGTAGAAGGCCATCTCGGAGTCCTGCACGTAGAAGGTGGCGTTGGGGAAGAGCGCGTAGTTGCCCACGTGGTCGTAGTGGAAGTGGCTCAGGATCACGTGCTTCACCGAGGCCGCGTCCACCCCGATCTCGGCGAGGCCCTTGCCCGGGCAGCGCAGGAACTGGCGGCCCCGCCGCGTGCCGACGTCCTCCGTGAAGCCGAGGTCCACCACCACCGTCTCGGTGCCGTTGGTCAGCGCCCACACGAAGTAGTCCATGGTCATGGGGGCACGGTGGTAGTCGCCGTAGAACGCCTCCGAGGTGGTGCACTTGCGGTGGGCGTAGCGCACGGCGTAGATGCGGTAGGGCGCATTGGGCATGGTCAAGTCTCCTTTCCCGTGGCAGGATTCTACGCGTTTCCGATGTCCACGGGAGTCCCACTCGAACAGGTCTACGAGGAGAAGAGGATATGAAGGTCGGGTTCATCGGGCTGGGC
>CAMLFJ010000492.1 GCA_946479205.1 uncultured bacterium
AGCTGCAGGAGAAGTACCGCGGCTGGTTCTGCTGGTTCCTCCAGCGGAAGATCGATGCACCGGCACGGTGATGAGCCGGCACGTGCCATGATGCTCGATCTCGCCGCTCTGCTGTGCACCGGGCTCTTCGCGGGGGCGGCCATCTACGTCAGCCTGGTCGAACACCCCGCGCGCCTCGCGGGTGGACCGGTCCTGGCCATCGCCGAGTTCGGGCCGAGCTATCGGCGGGGAGCCGTGATGCAGGCGTCGCTCGCGGTCGGGGGCTGCCTCACGGCGGTGGCCGCCTGGACCCAGGGTAGCCCCACCCCGGTGCTCATCGCCGGCCTCCTGCTCGGGTCCTTGATCCCATTCACGCTGATCGTGATCTTGCCGACCAACAAGCGTCTGCTTGATGCCGGGCTCGACCCTGGTTCTCCAGAGACCGTGGTGCTCCTGGCACGCTGGGGCCGCCTGCACGCGGTGCGCAGCGTGGTGAGCGGCGTCGCCTTCCTGCTGCTCGGGCTGCACCGCTCCGGGATTCTTTAGTCATGGCGGCGCGTCCCGGCAGCCGTGTCATCACGCCGGAGCGCTTCGCCACCGGCATGACCTTCGATCGCTACATGGACTATATCGGCACTGCGGAGAACCTCGCCCGCGAGGCCGGCTGGTGGCGAGGGCCGGACCGAATGGACTGGAGCGGCCCCCTGCGGACATGGTACGAGACGCTCCAGCTCCGCGACGATCAGGTCGCCGCGATCCGGTGGCTCACCGCGCAGCCCAAGGGGCCGGCCAAGATCCTCATGATCTCGGAGGAATGGTCGTCGGACTGCCGCCGTGTCATCCCCATGCTCGGGCGGCTGGTGGAGGCGGCTCCGCTCGAGCTGCGGATCTTCCCGCGCGACGGCCAGCGCGTCGGGCGCGGGCCGAAGGCCGACCCCGCCGAGTCGCCGAACGCCGACCTCATGAACGAGTTCCTCCGGGAGCGGGACGGCCGGACCTACCAGTCGATCCCGATCGTGGCCTTCTACACCCGGGATCTCGAGTACCTGTATCACTACACGGAGCTGCCCGCGCTCTTCCCCCGGGACCGCCTGGTCCCCGCCATGCAGGCGGCCCGGCCGGGCGAGACGCGGGAGCAGGCGTGGGAGCGCTTCCTGCGCGACTGGGGCGCCATACAGCAATCGCCCTTCTTCAAGGTGTGGGCCTCCGCCGCGATCGACGAGATGCTCTCGGCGCTGTACGAGCAGCAGCTCCTCGGCGAGCTCCCATGACGACCTCCGTGAAGCCCGTCGCCATCGTGGCGACGGTGGTCGGCGTCGCCGTCGGCGTGTACTCCCGCACCCATCTCCTCATCCCGCTGGTCCTCACCGCCCTGGTCTGGTGGGCGGGACGGAAGCTCTTCCCCGAGCGCTCGCCCGGCTACGTGGCCGCCGCCGCGGTGCAGACCGGGCACCTGCTCTGGATCGTGGTCGGCCTGGTCGTGATAGGCGCGCTGACCGTGGATCTCGTGGACATCGCGATCCTGCTCATCGGCGTCGCTTGGCTTCTCCTCCGGCCGGGCCTGGCTCCGGTCATCGTGCTCACGATCTACCAGGCGCTGGCGCTGCTCATCAACCTGTTCGCCTTCCTCGCGCTCCCGATCGGCCACAACCTGCACCGGGCGCTCCTCGTCCACATCATCTGGCGTGGCCTCGCGTTGATCCTGATGTGGCGCGCCCACCACAAGGCGGCCGGGCTCCACGAGTCCGCCGCGTATTGACAGCCGGCCGCGCCGTGTGGTCTGGTGAAGCGCCCATGGGCGCCCCAGGCTCCTCGATCGTCCGTCCCCGGCCGCTCACGATCGAGCCGGCCCGCGCCTCGCCGCGTTGAACCGAGCGGTCCTCTTCGCGATTCTCGCGGGCGCGTCGGCCGCCACCTGGACGATCTGCCTGAAGCTGGCCTCCACCAAGATCACCCCGGCCCTGGGCGCGCTGGTCATCACCACCGGCGCCCTAGCGATGAACTCGCTCGTCCTCCTGGGCACGCGGGCGCAGGGACACGAGATCGTCTGGAACCGCGAGGCCCTGTGGCTCATGGCGCTGGCCGGCGTCGCCGCGGCCGGGGTGGACATCTTCGGGCTCCTCGCCTACGACCGGGGCCTGAAGGTGACGTCGTCGTTCTTCATGGGCGGCACCTCCACCGTGCTCGTCCTGCTCGTCGGCTTCCTCGCGTTCCAGGAACCGTTCACCTGGATGCGGCTGCTCGCGATCGCCATGATCGTGGGCGGCTCGCTGCTGCTGCAGGCGCAGGGCGGATGATCCTCGAGGGCACGGACGTCGCCCGGAGCTTCGGCGGCCTCCGCGTCCTGACCCGCGTGAGCTTCGCGGTCGCCGAGGGCGAGATCGTGGCGCTCATCGGGCCCAACGGGGCCGGCAAGACCACGCTGTTCAACCTGATCAGCGGGCTGCTCCGCCCCTCCGCGGGCTCCATCCGCTTCGCCGGACACCGGATCAGCGCGCTGCCCGCCTATCGGATCGCGCGGCTCGGCCTCGGGCGCACGTTCCAGACCCCGCGGCCATTTCTCGAGCTCACCGCCGCCGAGAACGTGGCCGCGGCCGCGCTGTGGAGCGAGCGGCCGGGCGGGACGCCCGCCGAGCTGCTGGCGCTCGTCGAGATGGACGAGCACGCGACGGTGCCCGCGCGGCGGCTCACCGGCGGCCGGCGCAAGCTGCTCGAGCTGGCGATGGCGCTCGCGCTACGGCCCCGTATCATCCTGCTCGACGAGCTGCTGGCCGGGCTCACCCCCACCGAAGGCGCGCGGGCCACCGCAATTCTGAGGAAGATCCGTGACGAGCGCGGCGTCGGATTGTTCTGGGTGGAGCACGTGATGAAAGCCATCATGGAGACGGCGGAGCGGCTGATCGTGCTCCACCACGGAGAGGTCATCTGCGAGGGCGCGCCCGCGGCGGTCTCGCGCGATGCCCGGGTTCTCGAGGCGTATCTCGGCGAAGCATCCCCACTGGCAAGGAGGCCATGATCATGACCATGAACAGGCGACGGTTTCTCACGACTGCGGTGGGAGCGGCGGCGGGCACGGCCACGGTCCCCCTCCTGCGGACGCGCGCGCGCGCCCAAGCGAAGCCGATCCGCGTCGGCTACACCTTGTCGGCCACCGGCCCCTACGCGGTGGGCGCCGGCATCACCCAGGCCCCGAACTACACGCTGTGGCAGGACC
>CAMLFJ010000493.1 GCA_946479205.1 uncultured bacterium
TCGGCCACCTCGTCGATGAAGACGTCGGGCACGTTGGTGACCACGATGCCCGCCTCGGTGGCCGCGTCCACGTCCACCGTGTCCGCGCCCACGCTGCCGAGCCCGATGACTTTGCAGTTCTTCAGGCCCTTGATGATGGCCGCGGTGATGCGCCGGTTGCGCGCGATGACCGCGTCGGCGTCCTGGGCCGCCGCGATGAACTCCTCCTCGGTCTTGGCCGGCACCTCCACGATCTCGGCGCCGATGGGATCGAGGGCCTCGCGCTCGATCGAGTAGGCCGAATCGGCCAGGTCATAGGTGACGCCGCCCGACGGCTTCTGCACGACGATCTTGAACTTCCTGGCTCCGGCTGCCATGCCGACGACCTCCTGGATGGTCTGGGGGTGGGTCACGCGGTCCGCGGCCACCAAGCATACGCTGCCCCCGGGCCTGCCGTCGAGGGCCTCTTGTGCTAGGGTTGGCGCTGTCATGCTCGTCGGCGCCTTCGCGGTCGCGCACACCCCGCAGCTGCTGATCCGCCCGGAGACCGAGGACCGCGACCTGGTGCTGCGCGTGCACGCGGCGATGGGCCGGGTGAAGCGGCGGCTCGAGGAGCTGCGGCCCGACGCGATCGCGATCGTCGCGGGCGACCACGTCGAGGCGTTCTTCCTGAACGCGGTGCCCGCGCTCGCGGTCTACGTGGGACGCGAGTGCGCGGGCACCTTCGGCCCCTACCGCTACCGCCTCGACATCCACGAGCCGCTCGCGCGGGCGGTGGTCGAGCAGGGCATCGAGCGGGGGTTCGATCTCCTCTACACCCAGGACGCCCCGCTCGACTACGCCTTCTACGTGCCGCTGCACTTCGTGATGCCCGAACCCGCGCGGCCGATCGTCCCCCTGCACGTCAACGTGTACCTGCCGCCCCAGCCCACTCCCGCGCGCTGCCACGCCTGGGGGGTCGCGCTCGGCGAGATCCTCCGCGCGCGCCCGGAGCGCGTGGCCCTCATCGCCTCGGGCGGCATGTCGCACTTTCCGGGCACCGACCGCTACGCCTCGCCCGAGTTCGACTATGACCGCGGGCTGCTCGACCTGCTGCGCGAGGGACGCGGCCGCGAGCTCGCCCGCGTCACCGGGGAAGAGCTCGACAAGCGGGGCAACATCGAGCTGCGCACGTGGATCACCCTGCTGGGCGCGGTGGGCGACGCGCGCGCCGACGTGTACTGCTACGAGCCCTCCTGGCACCACGGCAACGCGGTGGTGGAGTGGCCGGTCCCCGCGTCATGAGCGAGGGCGCCCACTACCGCTTCCCGCCGTCGGCGGCCTATCCGCTCAACCGCTGCCTCTACGCGCTCAAGTCCGACCGGGCCTTCATCGACCGGTTCCTCGCCGATCCGGTCGCGGCCACCGCGGAGATGGGCCTCGACGAGGGCGAGCGGGCCGACCTTCGCCGCATGGATCGCGACGCGCTGGTGGCCCGCGGCGCCCACCCTTACCTGGTCTTCATGGCCGGGCTGCGGCTCAAGATGGCGGCCGAGCCGAGCACCCTCGAGTACTTCTAACCGGGGAGTACTTCTAGCCGGTCGACACCTCGATCCGCGTGGCGACCAGCTTCGCCCCCCGCTCCTCGTAGAACGCCTTCACCTTCGCGCCCTCCTGGAGATCGGCGAACCGGCCTTCGCGCCCGTTCACCTGGATCAGGGTGTCGCGACCGACCTCGAGCGTCTTGCCGAGCAGGCCCAGGAAGATCGAGACGTCCACGCTCTCGGTCCGCCCATCCACCCGCGTGAGCGTGCCCTCGATCACCCCGGGGGCCCGGACGAGCCGGTCGATGCGCGGAGAGGACGGCTGGAGCGGATGGGGCTGCCCCTGCGCGAGGGCCGGTGGGGCGGCGCCCACCACCACCCCCGCTATCACTGTCGTCGAGATCATGAGCGTCACCGCCCCCACCATCGCCGTGCGACGCGCCGCAATGAACCGTGTCATCGGGTGTCCTCCTCTCTGCTTGGCCCAGCTTCCGCATATGTATAGAGCAAGGTCGATACCAGGTCCGGCAATTCCGGGATCGAAGGGCCGATTGGGGAGACCGGGCCCCCATCAGGATGTAAGGCTTACACGCGATGGGAACGTAAGATGTTCCAGTGACGTTCCAGAGAGGAGGCGAGATGAGACGACGCGAGATGAGACGACGCTATCGACGGCTGGCCCGGCGCTTCCGGTCCCTCGCCTTCATGGCGACCGTGTTCCGAACCTACCGGGAGGGCCGCCGGCGGGGCCAGACCCACCTGGCCGCGCTGCGCTTCGGCCGCGCGGTGGCCCAGTGGCGGCGCCACAACGGGACCGCGCATTCGTAGACGCGCGCTGCTCCGCCTGGCGTTCGCCGGTCTTGCGGCGGCGATGCCCGCCGCGGTCCGCGCCCAGAGCACCGCGCCGGGCACGGCCGCGCCGGAACCGGTGACGCGCGAGCTGCAGCAGGCGCTCGCCGCCGCCACCGAGCGCTTCCAGGCACTGGACGCGGCGGGCGTGCTCGGCCACGTGTCCGAGCAGTACCGCAACGGCCCCTTCAACAAGGCGGCGCTGCGCGAGCACCTGCTGGCCATGTTCACCCTCTACGACTCGGTGCGCGCCCGCATTCGCGTGGACGAGATCCGCCTGGTGGACGGCGCCGCGTGGGTCTACTCGACCGGCGAGATCTCGGGGCGCCTGCGCGGCATCGGCATGTGGACCTCCGCCCTCACCTGGGACCGCGAGCCCGACGTCGCCCGCCGCGAGAGCGGCGCGTGGCGCCTGATCGGCCCCGGCCCCTAGCTCCGAGCCGCCCTCGCCGGCGGCCTGGAAACCCGGCGAGTAGTACTGGCGCAAGGCGCGGAAGTAAGAGCTGAACCGGCCGCCCTGCGCGGAGTTCGGCCATCGTCTCGCGCGCCACCCGCTCCTGCGCCGAAACCCAGCACCGGGCCCGGCGACGGACGGGGACGGCGAGCATCGCCGCGCTGGTTCTACGGTATGCTACGGCGCGCCGCCCGGAGGCGGCCACGGGAGGATCCGCACCTGACCGCCGTCCTGCTGCTCTACACGCTCACGCTCTTCACGGGCGCCACGCTCCTGTTCGTCATGCAGCCGATGGTGGGCAAGATGATCCTTCCGCTGCTCGGCGGCACGCCCGCGGTGTGGAGCACCTGCATGGTGTTCTTAGATCGGAAGAGCGTCGT
>CAMLFJ010000494.1 GCA_946479205.1 uncultured bacterium
GCTTCGACGGCGGCGGCCGCAGCGTGGTCATCTCGGGCGATACCCGCCCCTGCGATAACCTGATGCGCTGGAGCCGCGACGTGGACTGCCTGATCCACGAGTGCTGCGAGATGGCCAAGACCTCGTGGTACCCCGGCGGCGGCTGGCCCACGCTCGAGGAGAAGATCCGCGGCCTCGCCTCGTATCACACGCAGCCCGACGACCTCGGCCGCGTGGCCGCGGGCGCGCGCGCCAGGAAGCTCGCGGTGACGCATCTGATGCCCGGCTCGGAGCCGGCCGAGCTCGAGGCCGCCGCCCGCCGTCACTACGCGGGCCCCCTCGTCATCGGCACCGACCTCCTCTCCGTCTAGGCACCCTCAGGAACCCTCTCCCTTCGGGGGAGAGGGCAGGGTGAGGGACCTGAGGGGCCGGGTTCTACTCCTCCCGCAGCACCCGCATCACCGCCTTCACCCACGCCGCCTCGACCGACGGCACCGGCGCATACGTGATCCCCCCGGTGATCCGCACGTCCCCTTCCGCCTCGGTCGGGGCATCCTCCAGCACGTCTTCGACCGCCAGGCTGAACCGCGCGACCTCGCCGCGGCGAAGCGGCGCGCCCAGCGCCCGGCACTTGATGTAGACCGTCTGCGCCGGCTCGACGACCAGCAGGGTGCCGACGCCACGCTCTTCCAGGTTGCGCGCGCTCCGGCTCGGCGCGGCAATGGCGAGGCGCAGCGTCCGCGCGTCCACCGCGAGCCACTCGAGATAGCTGCAGAGCATCGGGTGCAGCGTGCCGTCGGCGCCGAGCGTGAGGAAGGGTAGCCCGCGCCCGAGCAGCGAGGGCAGGTCCGCCTGGGAGAAGCGCGCGAGCAGTCCCGGTGGGAGCGCGGCGCCGAGCGACCGGCTCATCGTTGGGCTAGTAGCCGCGCGCGCGGTCCACGGTCTCCCGCAGCGGCTGGCCCGCGAGGAAGCGCTGCAGGTTGTCGGTGAAGAGCTCGGCCACGATGTGATCGCGGCCGGGATGGAGCCCGCCGATGTGCGGCAGCACCATGATGCCCTCGGTGCCCCAGAAGGGATGCTCGGCGGGCAGCGGCTCGGTGGTGAAGACGTCGAGCACCGCGCCCGCGATCGTCCGCGCGGTGACCGCCTCGACGAGGTCGGCGTCCACGACCAGCTCGCCGCGCCCGAAGTTGAGCAGGTAGGCACCGGGCTTCATCCGCTTGAGCCGGGCCGCGTTCATGAAGCCGCGGGTCTCCGGCGTCACCGGCAGGAGCAGCAGCACGAAGTCGGCGGCCGCCAGCACGGTGTCCGTGTCGGCCGGCCCGTACACGCGCTCCACGTGGGGCATCGGGGCCGGGCGGCGCCGCGTGCCGATGACGCGCATCTCGAGGGCCTCGGCCTTGCGGGCCAGCTCCTGGCCGATGACGCCCAGGCCCAGGATGCCGAGTGTGGTCCCGGCCAGGGTGGTCGAGACGCGGCGGCGCCAGTGCCGCTGCTTCTGGTCCTCCACGATGCCGGCATAGGGCTTGGTCAGATGGAAGAGCGCGCCCAGGATGTTCTCCGGCATCTGCACCCGATGCGTCCCGCGCGCGCACGTGAGGGTCAGCCCCTTCGGCAGATCGGGCAGCGCGAGCCAGCCCTCCACGCCGGCGGTCAGCGCCTGCAGCCACCGCAGCCGCGGCATCTGCGCGAGTACGCCCGCGCCCGCCCGGAAGGCCAGCATGGCCTCGCAGCGCGCGAGCAGCTCGGGCTTCGGCGTCTCGCCGAGCGGCACGGAGACGACCTCCACGCGCTGATCGAGCCCGGCCCGCGCGAGTCCCTGACGGTACGGCGCGGCATCGGGAATCCAGAGCAGCACGAGCGGGCGATCGGTGGCCATGTCGGATGAGTCCTCCCCGCGGGATCGTAGCCTCGCGGCGCCGACGCGGCAAGATTTCTTGGTCGTGGGCGGGTTGCCCAGTGCCGGAGCCTCCGGTAAGGTGCAGGCTCATGCGCGCGCTCGTGATCGGAGCTTCCGGGCAGGTGGGCGCGGCCCTGCTTCGCGTGCTGCGCGCGCGAGGCCACGAGGCGGTGGGCACGTGGGCCCACGAGGCGTTCCCCGGCCTCGTCCCGCTCGACTTCACCGACGCGGCGGCGACCGAGCGGCTCGTCGGCGACACGGCCCCCGACTGGGTGCTCTGTCCCGGCGCGCTGAGCCACGTGGACTACTGCGAGACGCATCCGGCGGAGGCCTTCGCCGCGAACCTGCACGGCCCGCTCGCCGCCGCGAAGGCCGCTGCGCGCGCCGGCGCCGGGTTCGTCTACTACTCCTCCGACTACGTCTTCGACGGCGTGGATGGTCCCTACGCCGAGGACGCCCTCCCGCGCCCGCTGGGCGTCTACGGACAGAGCAAGTGGGAGGGCGAGCAGGCGGTGCTGGGCGCGCTCGAGCGCGTGCTGGTCGTGCGCACCAGCGTGGTCTACGGTCCGGAGCGCCAAGGGAAGAACTCCGCCTACCAGCTCATCGGCGCCTGCCGCAGCGGCAAGGGCTTCCGCCCCGCGGTGGACCAGCGCGCGAGCCCGAGCTACAACCCCGACGTGGCCGCCGCCACCGTGGAGTGCTGCGAGCGGGACCTGCGCGGCACCTGG
The DNA here is from genome assembly GCA_946479205.1 of uncultured bacterium. The sequence goes on from CAMLFJ010000494.1 coordinate 2,608, forward strand.
CACCTGGCCGGCGCCGACGTGCTCGACCGCATGGCCTACGCGCTCCTGGTTTGCCGCGTCTTCGACCTGGATGCCTCCTGCCTCACCCCCGCGACCACCGCCCAGCTCGGCCAGAAGGCGGCCCGCCCGCTCAACGGCGGCCTGCGGATCGACAAGGCCCAGGCGCAGCTCCGCACCCCGCTGCGCGGGGTCGAGGCGGGGCTGCGCGCGATGCGCGCGGCCATCGAGGCGGCGCCGGCGTCCGGCGCCTGAGCGGCCGTTGACCAGTCCCGAAACATACGGTACCCTCACAACTTGGCTGTCGTCCTGAGACGGTGACCGTAGCTCAATTGGTTAGAGCACTGGACTGTGGCTCCAGGGGTTGAGGGTTCGATTCCCTTCGGTCACCCCACTCCTGAAGTCGGCCAGGCTCGGGCGCCCATAGCTCAGCTGGATAGAGCGTTAGCCTCCGGAGCTAAAGGTCAGAGGTTCGAATCCTCTTGGGCGCACCATTTTTTGATGTAGACAGTGTGATGTAGCAGCACCCGCTACGACGCGGGCCGTTAGCTCAGTTGGTAGAGCAGCTGACTCTTAATC
>CAMLFJ010000495.1 GCA_946479205.1 uncultured bacterium
GCTCCTCGGGCGGCAGGCGCGTCATCTCGTACGAGGTGATGTCGGCGAAGCTCAGGTGGGCGTGCGGCTCGATGAGGCCAGGCATCAGCGTGGCGCCCCGGCCGTCGATGACGCGCTCGTCGGGGCGCGCCGCCATCGGGCCCGCCGCCACCTCCGCGATCCGATTGCCGTCCACGCGCACCACGCCCGCGAACGGCTCGCGGCCGGCGCCGTCCAGGATGCGCACGTTCGTGATCAGGTGGCCGGCCATCTCGGCGGGGATTCTAGCACCGCGGGGCGGTGGCGGCGATGGCATCGCTCTTGCTCCCCGGGTCTGGACCCAAGGGGGAACGACCGATGCCGACCTATCTGATGAGCTGCACGCATTGCCCGTACGAAGTGCCGTTCCGCACCGAGCCGGGCGCGAAAACCGAAGCAGTTCGGCACCTTCTGCAGTTCCCTTCCCACGGGGTCAAGGTGACGCCGAGCGAGGACGCCATGATCCGGGCCGAGGAAAGAGTTACCGCGTAGCCCCGTGTAAATTAGAGGTACTGACCGGGGTCCCGGGGAGGGCCGTCGGGAGCGGGAGGCAGCCCGCGGCGGCGGCGCATCTCCTCGATCTCGGCGCGCGCCTGCATGTGCTGGCTCCAGAGCGCGGCCTGGATCCCTTGGAACAGCCCCTCCAGCCAGCCGACGAGCTGGGCCTGGGCGAGACGGATCTCCGATTCGCTCGAGTTGCTGTCGAGCGGGATCGTGAGCGTATCGAGCTCGTCCTGCAGGTCCTTCGACACGCCTTCCTTGAGACCGGTGAGCGCCCGCGCGTAGACCTCCCGCACCCGCCGGCGGCCGGCCTCGTCCGGTTTCGACTGGCGGACGTCTTCGAGCATCTCGCGGATCATCGCGGCGATGCGGATCAGCTTGGCCGGCTGCTCGATGGCCGGCCCCTGCGGCACGGCGGCGGGCAGCACTTCCGGGTGCGTGTCGTCCATGGGCGGCTCGGAGTTGGTCGGCATGCCCCCGATGCTACCACGCGTGTCTCGACGACGCAGGCCCTGCGCCCGGTCGAATCAACACGGTAAGGGCTTCCACCCGAATCGGCGGCGGCCCGACAAGCGGTTGATCTCGCGAGCCTTCGCCGCGGGCACGGCCCTTGCGATGACAGGACGAGGAGAACACGAACGAGGAGGCGACGATGACTCGATGGCTGGGGATGGCCGCGTTGGTGCTGGCGGCAGTGGCGGGGCCGGCGGCTCCCGCGCTCGCCGCGATGGCCGCGATCACCACGGTGGCGCCGGTCGGGGACGATTCCACGGAGGACGGCGTGAAGGCGGCGGCGGTGAGCGCGCTGGGGCGCGCGGTGCGCGGGGCTCAGGCGATGGGGCTCTCCGACGTCACGCTCAAGAGCATCCGGATGGTGCCGGGCACCGGGGTGGTCGTCGAGATCCTCGCGACCGACTCCGAGCCGTCGCTGGAAGACTCCGCGTCCATGCCCGAGCCGCCCGCGGGGCCGGCGACACCCCGCATCTAGCTCTTCTTGGCGGGCTTCTCCGCGACCGGGTAGCCCTTCTTCTTCCACTCCGCGAAGCCGCCGTCCATCTCGACGACGGCCTCGAGGCCCATCTGCTGCGCCACGTCGGTGGCCAGGGCCGAGCGCCACGCGCCGTTGCAGTAGAAGACGAACTCCTTGTCCGCCGCGAAGACGTCCTTGTGGTACGGGCTGTCCGGGTCCACCCAGAACTCGAGCATGCCGCGCGGGCAGTGGAAGGCGCCCGGGATCATGCCCTCGCGCTCCAGCTCGCGCACGTCCCGCAGGTCCACGAACACCACGCGGTCGCTCCCGAGACGGGACTTGGCCTCCTCGAGGCTGATGGTCTTGATGCGGGACTTGGCCTCGTTCACCATCTGCTGGAATCCCTTGCGGGGGGTCTTCATGGCCGCTCCTCGTCAGACTTCCAGGTTCTCTTTTCGCACCGCCGCGTTGGCGGCCAGGTCGGCGGGAGTTCCGTCGAACACGATGTGCCCGTGGCCCATCACGTACACGCGGTGCGAGATCTTGAGCGCGATGGTCAGCTTCTGCTCCACCAGGAGGATCGAGACCCCTCGACGCGCGATCTCGTCGAGGAAGCGGCCGACCTGGGTGACCAGCATCGGGGCCAGTCCTTCGGTGGGCTCGTCGATGATGACCAGCTCGGGATCGCCCATGAGGGTGCGGCCCATGGTCAGCATCTGCTGCTCGCCGCCCGACAGGATGCCGGCCAGGTTGTCCTGCCGCTCGCGCAGGAGCGGGAAGAGCGCGAACATGTCGTCGAACGACCAGCGGCCGAATCGCCCCGCGCGCTTCTGGCCGAGCTCGAGGTTCTGGTGCACGGTCAGGGTGGGGAAGACCTGGCGGTCCTCCGGCACGTAGCCGATGCCCGCGTGGGCGATCTGGTCGGGGCGCAGGCCGACCAGGCTCTTGCCCTTCCAGAGGATCTCGCCGACCGGCTCGACCAGGCCCATGATCGCCTTGCAGGTGGTGGAGCGGCCGACCCCGTTGCGGCCGAGCAGGCTCACGATCTCGCCGCCGCGCACCTCCAGGTTCACGCCCTGGAGGATGTGGCTCTTGCCGTAGTAGGCGTGGAGATCGCGGACGGTCAGCATCGGAAGGGGAGCATCAGGCGCTCTCCGCCGGGACCCCGAGATAGGCCTCCTGCACCGCGCGGCTGGCCCGGATCTCGGCGGGCGGCCCGGAGGCGATGACCTGCCCGTACACCAGCACGGTCACCACGTCGGCCACGTCGAAGACCACGCTCATGTCGTGCTCGACCATCACCAGCGTCTTGCCCGCGGTCACGCGGCGGATCAGGGCGACCGCGTGATCGGCCTCGCTGCGGCTCATCCCCGCGGTGGGCTCGTCGAGCAGGATGGTGTCGGCCCCGCCCGCGATCGTGATGCCGATCTCGAGCGCGCGCTGCTCAGCGTAGGAGAGGAGACCGGCGGGCACGTCGCGGCGCGCTTCCAGGTTCACGTCGGCGAGCAGGCGCGCGGCCGCGTCGTTGAGTGCTCGCTCGCCGCCCAGCAGGTGCCAGAACGAGTAGCGGTAGCCCCGCGACCACAGGAGCCCGCAGCGGATGTTCTCGAACACGGTCATGCGCGCGAAGATCGAGGTGACCTGGAAGCTGCGCGAGAGGCCGCGCCGGTTGATCTCGTGCGGCTCGAG
>CAMLFJ010000496.1 GCA_946479205.1 uncultured bacterium
CCTTCGCGATGGACGATCCGCTCTATGGGCAGAACGTGGGCCTCGCGGTGGCCCTCACCGAGCCCGACGACGCCGTGGTGCGCGAGCTGCACGGCTGGATCCGCGAGCGGCTCGCCGAGGGCAAGCTCCCCACCCGGTGGTGGCTCGTGGACGCGATCCCGCGGTCCGAGCGGGGCAAGGTCAGCCGCGAGGCGGTGCGGGAGGCCTGCGCGGGCCGCCCGCCGCTCGATCTCACCCGCGTCCTGCAGGGCCGCTGAGTGCGCGATCTCGCCCGCGGCCTGGCCGCCCACGCTCTCGGCCTGGTCGCGCTCAACTTCGTGCTGCTCGCCGCCTACCGCCTTCTCTTCGTGGCGCTGTTCGCCCAGCGCGTCATCTGGCGGGACATACCCACCGTGCTGCTCCGCGGGCTCCGTCTCGACATGGCGCTGCTGGGCCTCGAGCTGCTCGTGATCGGCGCGCTCACCCTGCTCACGCGTCACGTGCGCGGCCGCCTCCTGGTGAGCGCCCTCTGGGTGATCACCACGATCAACGCGACCGTGTCGGCGGTCAACCTCCTCTTCGTGCGCGAGCGCCACCAGCACCTCTGGGAGATGCTCTTCGCGTATCTGGCCGAGCCCCGGGACGTCTGGCTCGCGCTGCGCCCCATCCTCCGGGGGCATCCCCTCCTGGTCGCGCTGGTGATCGTCGTCCTGGTCGCCCTCGTCATCCTCGCCGTCCGCCATGTCCGCCGCCTGGGCCCGCACCGCTACGATCTGTGGCGTCCCTGGCCCGTCCCCGCGGCGGCGCTGGGCGTGCTGGCCCTGCTCGCGCTCATGATGGCGCAGCCGATCACGGTCAAGACGGTCGGCGGCCGGGCCAACACCGAGGTGGCGTGGATCGCGAGCCGGCATCAGATGGCGCTGAACGACTACACGCTCAATCAGGCCGTGGTCAACCCGCTCTGGGATCTCATCCGGGAGTACCTGCCGGTGGCCGTGTCCGGCGGGCGCCGCCCGTACCGCCTCGAGACCGCGGAAGCGCTCCCCCTCGCCCAGCGCCTGCTCGGCCTCCCCGAGGGCGAGCGGCCGTATCCCCTGCTGCGCACGCTTCGCGGTATCGGCGGCCTCGGCATCCGGAACGTGGTGCTGATCCAGGTCGAAGGGCTCGGGGCCACCCTGCTCGAGCGCGATGAGCCGCAGGGTCCGGTCATGCCGTTCCTCCGCTCGCTGGCCGCCGAGGGCCTCTACTTCCCGCGCGTCTACCAGAGCTTCCCGTCCACGGACGGCGCGGTCTTCGCGACGCTCACGAGCCTGCACTGGACCCACGCGCTGGGGGGAAGCGGCGTGCGGCTCTCCCAGTCGGTCATGGGCATCTACTTCGCGTCGCTCCCGCGGCTGCTGGCCGCGCCGGGGACGCGGCACTACGCCTTCTCGGGCTTCCGCCACCGCACCGCCGAGTTCACGAGCTTCCAGCGTAACCTGGGCTTCCGCGCCGCCGGCTTCGACGCGCTCGAGGCGCCGATGGGGCCGGCCGCCGTGGGCCCGCTCGGCATCCACGACGGCCCCCTCCTCCTGGAGGCGGCGCGGGCGGTGGGCGCGAGCCCGGGCCCGTTCAGCCTCTACGTCATGACCGGGACGAGCCACTCACCGTGGCAGGTGCCCCCCGGCGCGCCCACGCCGCTCGGCAATACCCCGCTCGGGACGTTCCGCTACGCCGACGACAGTATCCGCGCCTTCGTGGAGCGCCTGCGGGCGACGCGGCCCGACTTCGACCACACCCTGCTGGTGATCATCGGCGATCACACCGGCCCCACCTTCGGCGCCCAGCCGCTCGAGCGCCTCCGCCTGCCCCTGGTGCTGGCGGGGCCGCCGATCGTCCGCGCGCGCGCCCGCTGGTCCACGCTCCCCGACCGGCCCGCGAGCGAGGTCGACGTGCTTCCCACGATCGCCACCCTGCTCGACGGCGACCGCGCCTACGCGGGCATGGGCCGAAGCCTCTTCGAGCCGCCGGTCACCGCCGGAATCATCAGCGGCGACATCAAGGAGACGTTCTACTTCAAGGACGGCTTCGCGCTGCGCTACCGGTTGAGCGCCGGGCAGGCCGAGCTGCTGGCGACGGACGGCGACGCGATGCCGCCCGCCGATCTGGCCCGAGAGCACCCGGAGGTGGCGAGCCGCCTCGCCCGCGAGTTCCTCGCCCTCTACGAGACCACCGACCGCCTCATGCGCGAGAACCGCATCTTCCCCATCAAGCCGGGCGCGGCCCGGGCGCCGTGAAGCTGGCGCGCGCGTTCTATACGCGCGCCGACGTGGTGGCGGTCGCCCGGCGCCTCGTCGGCACGCTCCTGGTGGCGCCCACGCGCGACGGGCGGCGCGTCTCCGGGATCATCGTGGAGACCGAGGCCTACCGGGGTCCGGAGGACCGCGCCTCCCACGCCTACCGCGGGCGGCGCACCCGCCGAACCGAGACGATGTACGCGCGCGGCGGGACCGCGTATGTCTACTTCGTCTACGGGATGTATTATCAGTTCAACGTGGTGACCAACGTGGCGGACGTGCCCCACGCGGTGCTCGTGCGCGCGCTGGAGCCGGTCGAGGGCGTGGAGCTGATGCGCCGGCGTAGAGGCGGCGTGGCGCGGGCCGAGCTGACCAGCGGCCCGGGCAAGCTCTGCATCGCGCTGGGCATCGATCGCCGCCTCGACGCCGCCGATCTCCTCGGCGACCGGATCTGGCTCGAGCCGGGGCGTCGAATCGCCCCGAGCGCGATCGCGGTCGGCCCGCGTGTCGGCATCGACTACGCCGAGGATTGGGTCGGCCGGCCCTGGCGCTTCTGGCTGCGCGGCAACCCGTTCGTGAGCCGGGCCCGCCCGCCGGTCGTCAGACGCGCAGGCGCACGCCGCTCCGGTCGAGCGCCCATATGAGGGCCCACCAGAGCAGCACGTACGCCAGCGCGTAGGCCAGTGACGCGTTGATCGCAGACGCCCACGGCGCGAAGAGGTGCGCGAACAGCCACGACTGCAGGCGTGGACCGCCGGCGCCCACCCGGACGATGAAGAGGAGCTTCGCCACCAGGCCCGACAGGAAGAAGAGCGTGAGCGCGTGGATACCGAGGACCGCGAAGGGCTCGGCCCATCCGCGGTGGCCCCGCGCCTCGATCGCCCAGTGGCAGGCCGCGAGCGCGAGCGCGGCCAGCCCCGCC
>CAMLFJ010000497.1 GCA_946479205.1 uncultured bacterium
ACATCCCTGGGCGGTCAACGTCATGGTGACCAGGACGCGGCCACCATCGATCTCCACCCCGTAGATCAGGCCCAGGTCCACGACCGACAGGCCAAGCTCCGGGTCGAGGACGGCGCGAAGAGCCTGCGTGATCCGCTCGCGCCCGACGCTCATACGTCCCTCGCCCTGGCATTCACAAGGGTGCGGACCTGCGGGGACCATGCCTGGGTCCGTCCGGACAGATATCCAAGGACTCGCGCGAGCGCCGCCGCGAAGGCCAGCGAGCCCAGCGCCAGCAGCACCCCCGCGGCGCGAATGCCGGCCGCCTCACCTGCGAGCACCGTCGCGACCAGCAGCACCACGCCGCCGGTGAGGAGCACGTAGGCGAGCCCCTCCGCGCGCGGCCACGAGAGCTGCGCGAGCGTGGGTACCGGCTCGCGGCCCGCCCGCGGGCTGAACGCGCGGTACCAGACGAGGAAGGGGACGATCTTGAGCATCATCCCGACGATCGTGAGCGAGATCCAACCGCCGAGCATCACGACGGCATAGGCGAGCGCCACGCGCGGCCCCGCCAAACGATCCGTCGCCAGCGCCACGCCGAGCACGACGGCCGGCGCGAGGAACACGGTGGCGGTGAGGACGAAGCGGAGGCCCCAGTCGAGGCCGGGCCGCTTCCGCCCCCACGCCATCTCACACACCCAGGCCACATGGGCTCCCGCCGCCGCCGCCACCGCCAGCGTTCCGGCCACGAGCAGGCCGTGCACGCCGAGCAAGCCCAGCACGACCAGCGGCACGCCCGTGGTCAGGCCCCATAGCTGCAGGAAGGAGTGCCAGCGCTGCGGCGTGGGCGCGAGGAAGAACATCGGGTACACGCGCGCGGCGACCGCGAAGATCATCGGCGCCACCCAGCCGAGGAGGGCCAGGTGGACGTGGGCGTGGAGCGTCGGGAACAGCTCACCGGGGAGGAACGGCCACACGCGGTTGGCCGCCAGGGCCAGGCCGAAGACGGTCGTCAGCGCGAGCCCGCCGTACGCCAGGGCGACCAGGCGAGCGGTGAATGTCCACCGGGTGAAGCCCCAGAGGCTCATCCCGACATTGAGCAGATGGAGCGCGATGCCAATGGCCAGCAGGCCAGCGGCCGCCGCCAGTCCAGGCCAGGTGCCGAGCTGGAAATGCGCGACCATGCCGGTCACCGCGACGGCAAGGATGGCGAGCTGCCAGCGCGCGAGCCGCTCGCTCCAGATCTCGCGCTCGAGCACGATCGGGATGAGCTGGTAGCTGGCGCCCATGATCGCGAGCGTGACCCACCCGAGCGTGACGGTGTGGGTGAGGGCGAGCAGCCGCGGGTGGTAGTAGTGACCCGTCAGCTCGGGCGCGAGCCATGCGACGCTGAGCGAGGCCGCCACGAAGGCGACCGCGGCGCAGACCAGATAGGCGAGCGGAATGATCGGCGAGAGGCCGCTCGCGGGCCGTGGCCGCACCGACGGATTCACGCCGGTCCCCTCCGGATCAGGATGCGTACCAGCCCCGGCTCCGGCTCATCCGTCTCGTGGATCAGGCCCCGCTCGTCGAGCTGGGGATAGAGGAACATGGGACGGCGCTCGTGATGCACCTCCAGCTCGGCGCCGGGGCCGAGCCGGTCGATCTCCTCGAGCACCCGCACCATCGGCTGGGGCGGCTCGAGGCCGCGCACGTCCAGCACGATGCGATCGCGCGCAGGAGCCCCGGCCGCCGCCTCCTCGCGGCTCGGCGCGCGGTCACGGTAGAACCCGACCGACCAGTCGTCGGGCGCGCGGCACTCGGTCCAGTGCGCGAAGCCGCGCTTGCCGAGCACACGGTAGAGGGGGATGGGCTCGAACGGGACGCGGAGCACCAACGCCTGATCAACCGCAAGCGCGTTGACCGCCGTCATGATGCGCGCGAACGGCTCCCGCCCCCGCTGGATGTCCTCACGCACGTCGAGGTACACCCGCGCCACCGGGACCTCGCCCGGCATCATGCCGCCGTCTTTCGCGGCTCGTTCAGCGCCGCGAGCAGCCCGTCGAGGGGGATGCCCGCCGCCGCGGCGGCCTCGCGCAGGGTGAGGTGGGCCCCGCAGCAGTGGTTGATGCCCATCTCCTTCATGGTCTCGAGTGCGCCGGCACGGTGCTGCGCAATGTCGGCCACGGTCTGCTCGGCCCGGACGGGCGGAAGGGAATGTTCGAGGGCCATCGGCACATCGTGGCGGCAGCTGCATTCGTGTGTCATGTCATGCCTCCTTGCTCCACGCTACCGCCGGACGACACGGCTCCCTATGACGGCGGTCATAGTCGACAGGGCGACGGTCTAGGGGAGCGGATGGATACTCAGGATGATCGCGTTGATGTGGTCGAGCGCCGGGTACGCGGCGATCACGCGGACGAAGTAGTAGCCCTCGAGACCGTGCCATTCCCGGCTGTCTCGGCTGACCACGTCGGGCGCTGGACCGGGACGGAGATTGACCGCTTCCAGCGCGGCTTCGTATGTCCTGGGCGCGACGGCGGGGTCGGGAAACGCGACGACCACCGTGGTGCTGCGCTCCCGCTCGAAATCAACATCGATCTGCGTCCCGCGACCGGTGTACACCCGCGACGTGCCGCCCTCGGGCAGGTGGAAGTCCCCTCGGGGCACGATCTTGGTGCGGACGGGCCGGCCGAGGGACGCTTGGATCGCCGCGGGCGACCGCTCCAGGACAGTGGGCCCGTCGATGATCGGTTGGGTTGCCCCCGCCTGATCTGGCTGCGCAGCCATCAGTCCGATAAACAGCAACTCCGCGAATCCGCGCATCGCTCTTCCTCCTGCCTCTCCTTCTGCACGCGAGGTGCCAGCACCGGACCGTAGCGAATTCGCGCAGTTGGAGTCGCCCCTCGCGCGGCCTCGTGAGACACCGGCGCCGCACCGGGGCAATCGCGCGACAGGGGCCTCGTGCTATCCTGCCGCCGATGTCCGCCAAGGAGATCGCCGCGTTCCTGGGTGGGAACCTGGTGTTTGCCGGCATCCCGGTTCGCGATCTCGAGTCACTGGCGCGAGTCGCGCGGGAGGAGACGCATCGAGCCCGCGACGAGATCTTCATGGAAGGCGACGCCGCGCGCTGGCTCTACCTGGTGAGATCGGGCCACGTGAAGATCATGAGGCATACCAAGACGGGGAAGGACGTCGTCCTCGAGCTCCTGGGGCC
>CAMLFJ010000498.1 GCA_946479205.1 uncultured bacterium
CTCGCACTGCGCGGCCAGGTCCAGCGGGTAGTGCCGGCCCATCAGCAGCGGGTTCGGCCCGATCTGCATGATGACCGGCTCGTTCACGCTGCCGTGCACGCCCTGGCAGCCCACGAGGAAGATCAGGTCCGGCTTGAGCCCGGTCGCCTTCTCGAAGTCCTTGGACACGGGATAGTTGCCGCAGAAGAGCGGATGCCGCGTCGGGAAGTTCGGGAAGATCTGCCGGCTCGTGAACACCGGCGCCTCCAGCGCCTCGGCCAGCCGCACCGCCTCCGCCTGCCCGCCTTCGCGCCAGACGTCATCGCCGAACATCAGCACCGGGCACTGCGCCTCGCCCAGCCGCTTGGCGATCGCCGCCACCGTCTGCGCCCGCGCCGGCCCCGGCCGCTCGATCTGGTACTTCGCGCCCTCGCCAATCGTCGCCTCGAGGCCTTCGGTGTGCAGCAGCTCCGCGCTGATCGAGAGGTACACTGGCCCGGTCGGCGGCGTGGTGGCCTCGCGCAGCGCGCGGATGATGGCCACGCTGATGGCCTTGGGGTTGGTGTGCACCTGGTAGGCGCAGCGCGCCTCCTTGGTGATCGGGCGCATGGATTCGGCCTGGCTCAGCCCGGGGAACGGGGCGAGGCCGCGGTAGTCTTGCAGCTCCGAGGCCCAGTCGCCCGCGATCACCAGCAGCGACGAGCCGGCGACCTGAGCGTTGAAGAGCTGGCCCGCGAGCTGATAGGAGCCGCCCATGACGTGCGCGATGACCACGCCGACCTTGCCGCTGACACGGTGGTAGCCGTCGGCCATCGCGGCCACCAGACCTTCATGCTTGCCGACGACTAGCCTGTTATCTCCATCCTCGGCGATCGCGGCGAAGAGGCCGGTCTCCGCGGAGCCCGGGTTGGTGAAGAGATACTCCACACCCGCGTCCTTGAGCGTCTGGAGGAGCAGCATGCCGCCGGTGCCGGTGATGGTCTTGCGCATGGTTGGCCTCGGGCCTCGCTGTGGTCGATTCGATGGGACCCCCTCACCCTGCCCTCCCCCCCTGAGGGGGAGAGGGAGGGAAGAGGGACTAGTGAGCGGCGGCCACCGCCTCGGGCATCTTCTCGACCGCCACCGTCGGGTGCACCGCGGGCGAGTAGATCTCGAGGATCTCGAGGTCGTCGGTGCACTCGAGCTCGTTGTGGACGATGCCGGCGGGCTGGAGCACGCAGTCGCCGGGGCCGAAGGTGCGCTCGCCCTGGCCCTCGTAGACAAACTTGATCGTGCCCTTGAGCACGTAGAACATCTGGAAGTCGCACTCGTGCTTGTGCAGCCCGGTGGTGTGGAGATCGTGGGTGTCGCCGCCCTGCTTCACGCGGACGATGTGGGCGCGCATCTTGCCGTGGGTGGCATCGGCGATGCCCAGGTCGCGGTACTCCATGAAGCTGCGGAGGCCCTGCTGGTAGACGGCGTCCTTGGCCAGGCTCGCGCTGAACTTCTGCTTGGGCTCGTTCATGTCGATCTCCTCTATGCGATCAGACGGTGCGCTGCAGGAAACTCGTGGTCAATGGCCAGGTCAGCTCCGCGTAGTAGGGCTGGAAGCCCGCGTTGTCCGGGTGGCGGAAGCCGTGGTTGGCGTCGGAGAAGAAGTGCCACTCCACGAGCTTGCCGTTCTGGATGAAGCTCTGCCAGAGCGGGCCCTGGATGGCGGGCGTCGCGATGTAGTCCTGACCCGCCGCGAAGACCAGCGAGGCGCACTGGAGCGTCTTCGCCAGGTGGAAGGCGTGCCGCGGACGATGCGAGGTCTCGGGCTCGTCCCGCACCGAGGGGTAGTACAGCACGATCGCCTTCACCGACGGGTGGTCGGACGCGAACGGGATCAGCAGCCGCCCGCCCATGCAGTGGCCGATGCAGCCGGTGCGCGCCGGATCGGTGTGCATGCGGTCGATCAGGTAGCGCCAGGCCTCGTCCATCTTCCCCAGGAACTCGTCGTCGCCGTGCTTGGCCTGCAGATCCGCTCCCATCCCGATGTGGGTGGTGCCCGCGATGCCGAACATGTTGAAGAGATCGGGCGCCAGCACGTTGAAGCCGAGGCACGCGAGGCGGTAGGCGTCGATCTTGTAGTCGGCGGTGACCCCGTGGGCGTGGTGGACCATCAGGATGCCCGGCGGCTGTCCGGGCGCGTCCGGATGCGCCATGTACCCGGGGATGCCGTCCTGCTCCTGCGTGAGCATTCTCGCGACGACGTTCATGCCCGCTCCTTGATCGAGACGCGCCAGTGAATGCGATCTTCCTCCGGTGGGTAGTCGCCCGCCGCCTTGTGGTACGAGCAGCGATTGTCCCAGATCACGATGTCGCCCTTCCGCCACTGGTGCGTGTAGCAGCCCTCGGGCTGGATCATGCGCTCGGTCAGCTCGTCGATCAACGCGTCGCTCTCCGCCGCCTCGAGCCCGTCGATGTAGAGGATCTTGCCCGGGTCGAAGTAGAGGCCCTTGCGGCCGGTCTCGGGATGCGTGCGGATGATCGGGTGGAAGACCGGGGTCCAGTCGCGGTCCTCCGCGTTGAGCAGGGCGGTCGCCTTCCTGCGGCCGCCGTAGGTGAAGGCGCCCTTGCGGCCATCCAGGCGCTCCTTCAACCGGGGCGGCAGCGCGTCGTAGGCCGCGTACATGCTGGCGAAGTGGGTGTCGCCGCCGCGGCTCGGCACCGCGAGCGCGTAGAGCTGCGTGGCCTTGAAGGGCTCCTGGTCGTAGGCGCCGTCGGTGTGCCAGCCCTCGGCGCCGCGGCGGTAGATCGCCAGGTCGAGCGCGCCGTCCGCGCCGAACTTGTTGACGCCGAGCAGGGTGACCTCGGGGCGCTCCGGGTGGCGGGTCATCTTCGAGGGATGCGGAACGACCTGGCCGAAGCGGCGGCTGTAGGTCACGAAGTCGTCGAGCTCGAGCTCCTGCCCCGGCACGACCGCCACGTTGTGGTCGAGCCAGGCGCGGTAGATCGTGGCGAAGCCCACCTCGTCGAGGGTGCGGACGTCCACGCCCAGGATCTCGGCGCCGATCTGCGGGCCCAGCCGGCGCACCTCGATCATGGGCGCCCCTGCGCGGCGCTCGCCCGCGCGAGCCACTTCTGATCCCGCGGTGAAGCCCGGCGCGCGAGGCGCCGGCGCACGAGGCGCAGGGCGTCGTCGTAGCGCGCGAGCTCGAGGTAGCACG
>CAMLFJ010000499.1 GCA_946479205.1 uncultured bacterium
ATTCTCTTCGAGGCAAGCGACGGGGGCGAGTACCTGCTCGGTTTCTCGAGAACAGCGCCGCGGCCGACCCCGATCCTCAGCCGCCGGCAGCCCGATGGCACCTTCAGCGCGGTCGAGAACCTCCAGGAAGCATCGAAGCTGGCCCGGATCGAGCTCGGGATCTCCGAGGGGCACCTGATCGGGCCCGGCATGGGGCGGAGCTTGTTCCTGTGGACCGCGTTCAAGGAGGCGCTGAAGACGTTCCCGCCCGTCCCGACCTGGCCGACGTGGTCCCCGTGAGGCGCCTCCCATGAGGAGTCCAATGAAGACCGACGCGGTGCGCGCCGAGGTGCGGAACCTGGTCCACGGCCCGTCGTACATGACCTTCGACGACGTGGTGGCCGACTTCCCGATGAGGCACATCAATACCCGCCCGCCGAACGTGACGTACACGCCGTGGCACCTGCTCGAGCACATGCGGATCGCCCAGCGCGACATCCTCGAGTACATCGAGGACGAGGACTACCACCACCCGAGCTGGCCGGCCGACTACTGGCCCGCGGCGGACGCGGAGGCGGACGCGAAGGCCTGGAAGAAGACGATCACCCAGTTCCGGAAGGATCGCGCCGCGCTCGAGAAGATCGCGGGCAATGCGCGCGTCGCGCTCGGCGCCCCGCTCCCGTACGCGCGCCAGCACACCTACATCCGCGAGCTGCTGATCGTCTCCGAGCACAACACGTATCACATCGGCGAGCTCGCGATCCTTCGCCAGGTGATGGGAGCCTGGCCCGCGAAGCGGTGAGGGCGCGTCAGCGCAGGAAGGTTCCCGCCGCGTAGCCGGCCGCGCCGCCGATCAGGCAGAGGAGCAGCGATCGCGCGGGGCTGAGCACGAGCGCGCCCGCCGCGGCGGCCAGCGTCGGGACGCTCGCCGGCGCGCCCCCGTCGCCCAGGAGCGTGGCGGTCGCGAGGCTGGCGAAGATCGCGGCGGGAATGCGCGACAGGATGGTCTCGAAGCGGGCGCCGGGGCGGGGGAGCAGGACCACCGCGGCGGCCCGGCTCGCGTAGGTGATCAGCGCGATCGCCACCAGGACGAGCGCGTTCACCAGTCGCCTCCCGGCAGAGCCACCAGCACCCCCGCCACGACCGGCGCGATCATGCGCAGGTCCGGCAGCAGGACGGCCACCGCGGCGGTGAGGCACGCGGCCGCGAGCGCGCGGACCACGTGGGAGCGACGCCGCGTCGCGAGGGCGGCCAGGCCGATGAACAGCACGGGGAAGAGCGCGCCGGCCAGGCCCTCGACGGCCGCGAGCACGCCGCCCAGGACGCCGACCAGCGTGCCCACGAGCCACGCCGCGTAGAGGGTCAGCCCGGAGACGAGCAGCGTGCGCTCGGTGGCCGCGCCCACCGCGCCCGGCGGCGCGGCGTTCCCGGCCGCGATGGCGAAGCCGAAGGTCTCGTCCACCAGGAAGAAGGCGAGCAGGGCCCGCCGCAGCGGCCCGCTCTCGAAGCGGGAGCGCAACGCCGCGCCGAGCACCAGGTGGCGCAGGTTGAGGACGACCGCGGTGAGCAGCAGCGGCAGCGTGGTGGCGCCCGCGCCGAGCAGGGCGACCATCGCGAACTGGAGCGCGCCCGAGTAGACGAGGAGCGACGAGACCAGGGTCAGCGGCGCCCCCAGGAATACGCTCGCCGCGGCGCCATAGAGGGTCCCGAACACCGCGACGGCCGCCGCGGCGGGCAGGGAGAGCACGACGACGGAGCGGACGCTGGGGCCGGCCGGCGCGGGGGCGCTCAGACGACGGCGCGCGCCCGCAGCGCGGCGACCGCCTCCGGCGCGAGCCCGAGCACCTCGGCCAGCACCTCGTCGGTGTGCTGGCCGGCCAGCGGCGGCGGCGTGGTCACCGCCTCGGAGTCGGACAGGCGGATCGGGCAGCCGGGGACGCGGAACCGGCCGCGCGTCGCGTGATCGATGGTCTCGATCGTTCCGCGCGCGTTCATGTGCGGGTCGTCGAGCACTTCCTGGGTGTCCAGGATCGCGCCGCACGGCACGCCCGCCTTGCCGAGCGTCTCGAGCACCTCCTGCTTGGAGCGCGCCCCCGTCCAGGCCCGCGCGATGCCGTTGAGCTCCTCCCGATGCTTCCACCGTGTCGGCGCGTCCACGCAGCGCGGATCGGCGAGCAGGTCGTCGCGGCCGATCGCGCGGGCGAAGTCCTGCCACATGCCCTGGTTCATCGGCTGCACGTAGATGTAGACGTAGTCGTTGGGCCCGGCCGGGGCGCACGGGTAGAGCCCGTCCGGCACCGCGCCGGGCGGCGCGCCATTGCCCCGGCGCGGCGTGGGCTTGCCGTCGCGGTAGTGGACGACGTAGCGCTGGCGGATGAGGTTGGCCACCGCCTCCTGCATGGACACTTCCACGACCTGGCCCCGCCCGGTGCGCTGGCGCTCGATCACCGCGGCCATGATCCCGGCCGCCATGTGCACCCCCGCGCCGCTGTCGCCGATGTTGGCGCCGCAGAGGACGGGCTCGCGGTCCCGGAAGCCGGTGACGCTCATCACGCCGCCCATCGCCTGGGCGATCATGTCGAAGCTCTTGAACTCGTGGTACGGCCCCGAGAGCCCGAAGCCCTTCAGGCGCGCGAGGATGATCCCGGGGTTCACCGCGCGCAGCCGCTCCCAGTCGAGCCCGAGCCGCTCCATGAGGCCGGGCGCGAAGTTCTCCACCACCACGTCCGCGCGCTCGGCCAGCTTCAAGAACAGCGCGTGGCCCTCGGGCTTCTTCAGATCGATGGTGACGCTGCGCTTGTTGGAGTTGAAGAGCAGGAAGAACATCGCGTCGAGCCCGGGCACTTCCGGCCGGTTCCGGCGCGACTGCTCGCCGCCGGGCGGCTCGATCTTGATGACGTCGGCGCCCAGCCAGCCCAGGAGCTGGGTGCAGGAGGTGCCCGCCTCGAACTGGGTGAGGTCGAGGATGCGCAGGCCGGTCAGCGCGCGCTCGGTCACGGGCTAGGTCAGTCCATAGAAGCGCCGGGCGCCGCCGCCCAGGATCTCGCGCTTGGTCGCCTCCGACAGCTCGGGCCGGTTCGCGATGAGCTGCGGGGCGCCGGGGAAGAAGCCGTCGGGATGCGGGTAGTCGGTCGCCCACAGGATCTTGTGCGGGCCGATGTAGTCGGCCAGGGCGCTCAGGCAGCCCT
>CAMLFJ010000500.1 GCA_946479205.1 uncultured bacterium
CCCCACCGCCTCCACGCTCTCCACCGGCGAGAAGAACACGCGCATCGGCAGCTTGTTCTTGGCGTCGAGCAGCCGGTTGAAGGTGAAGGCCACGTCCTTGGCGGTGAACGGCTCGCCGTTGTGGAAAGTCGCGTTGTCGACCAGATCGAACACCCACGTCTTCTCGCCGTCCTGCTTCCACGACTTCGCGAGCCCGGGGACGAACTGGCCGGTGTCGTCCACGTAGACGAGCTTGTTGTAGACGTTCTGGTAGACCTGGAGCGAGGAGTAGAGCTGGGCGAAGCCCGGGTCCATGTTCACCGGCTTGTCCACGGTGGCGACCTTCAGGATGCCGCCGCGCTTGGGCTGCCCCTGCGCCCACGCCGGGCGCCCCGCGAGGCCGACGCCGCCCATCGAGGCCAGCCCCGCGCCGGCGGCAAGCCCGCCCACCCGGGACAGCCACTCCCGCCGCGTGCTCCGATCCCAGCCGCCCGTCCGCTCCCGATCCGCCATCAGCCGTTCCTCCCCCATTTCAGCCGTTCCTCCAGTGGTTGTTGGACATGACGTCCTGGATCTCCCCGTCCTTCATGACGAGGCGCACCCGGCGGAGTGTCTCGATATGGGCCAGCGGATCGCCCTCGATCGCGATCAGGTCCGCGCGCTTGCCCGGTACCAGGCTTCCCACCTCGGAGTCCATCCGGCAGGCCTCGGCGGCCCAGCGCGTGCCCGACAGCAGCGCGTCCGCGGTGGAGACCCCGAAGCGCACCAGCGTCTCCAGCTCGAAGGGCATGGCCCCGTGCACCCCGTCGGTGCCGGAGGCGTAGCGCACGCCGGACGCGAGATGGCGCGGGAAGGTCTCCGCGATCGTCCGGCGCGCGGCGGCCAGCTTCTGCATGATCGCGGGGTTGCGCCCGTCGCCCTGCTCGATGCCGCGCTCGTGCATGAAGATCGCGAAGGTGCAGATGAGCCAGGCGCGGTGCTCCTTCATCAGGGCGACGTCGTCGTCGGTCGCGAGCCCGGCGTGCTCGATGGTGGAGACGCCCTCCTCCACGCACAGGCGCAGGCCCGGCCCGCCGTGGGCGTGGGCCGCCGCGTACTTGCCCGCCCGCAGCGCCTCCTCCACCGCGGCCCGGATCTCCTCGCGCGAGTAGACGCTCGCGTTCAGCGTGGTGCCCGGCGAGCTGACCCCACCGGTCGCGAAGATCTTCACGTGATCGGCGCCGCGCTGGAAGTTCTCGCGCACCCCCCGCCGGATCTCGTCCACTCCGTCGAAGGCGGAGTGCGCGCGCCCGTGACCGTTGCTCGAGGTGATCCCGCGGGTGCCGCAGAGCAGGCGCGGACCCGAGATCACGCCCGCCGCGATCGCCTCCCGCACCGCCACGTCGAGGAAGTGCTCCTCGGTCATCACCCGCAGCGTGGTGGTTCCCGAGGCCAGGTCGCGGCGGAGGTTGGCAGTCGCGCGCAGGGCCTGGGGCACCGCCTCCTGGCGGAGCTGGCCGATCTGGTCGCCGTCACCGGGCACGATCGAGATGTGGCTGTGCGCGTCCACCAGGCCCGGCATCACGAAGCGGTCGCTCCAGTCGAGCACCGCGGCCCCCGCGGGCACCGGCGTGGTCACCGCGGGCCCGACCGCGGTGATCCGCGCGCCGTCGAGCACGACGACCGCCGCGCGCACGGGCGGCGCGCCGGTGCCGTCGAAGAGCGTGCCGCAGCGGATCGCGCGGAGCGGGGCCATCGGGCCGCCCGGCTACCCGCCCGCCCGAGCGCCGTAGTCGCGCCGCGCGGCCTCGGGAGTCACGTAGCCTTCGCTGACGTCTCGACGCACCGCCCCCGCGTCGCGCTCGGCGGCCGGCCCGAAACCGCCCCCGCCGCCGGTCAGGATGCGCACGCGCTCGCCCGCCGCGATCGGATGCTGGGTCGCCTTGCGGACGTGCCGGACCGCCCCGTCGGGCGCAGTGATCTCCACCCCGTTCACCGCGCCGTCCTTCCCACCCTGGAGGCCCCAGGGTGGGTCGACCTTGCGCTCGAGGCTGAAGGTGATGAAGGCGGGCGCGAGGAACTCGTAGACCCGCTCGATGCCGAGGCCCCCGCGGTGGCGCCCCGCGCCGCCCGAGTCCGGCCGGAGGCCGTACTTGAGGATGCGCATGGTCGGGATGCGCGACTCCACCACCTCCACCGGGTTGTTCCGCGCGGTCGAGCCCGCGAAGATGATCATGCCGGACTCGCCGTCGTAGGCCGGCCGCGCCCCGGTGCCCCCCGCGTTGAGGTCGCCCTGGATGAAGAGCCGGCCGGTGTCGGGGTGCTCCCCGAACGCGATCGTCGGCATCTGGTCGCCGTAGGAGCCGGCCGGGATGCGGTCCGGCATCGCCTCCGAGAGCGCGCGCAGGCCGAGGTCGATCAGCAGGTTGATCGGCACGTAGTAGCGCGCGGTCGGCGCGGGCTCCTCGCAGGCCAGCACCGAGCGCGCCGGGATGCGCACGATGAGCGGCCGGAAGCAGCCCTCGTCCACCGGGGTCAGCGGCGTGGTCAGGCACTTGATCAGGAGGCGGCAGGCGCTGACCGTGATCGCGTCGCCACAGTTGAAGGGGCCGACCACCTGCGGGCTCGAGCCCTCGAAGTCCACCGTCATCGCGCCCTGGGCCACCGTGATCGCCATCTCGATCCGCACCGGCTGCTCCAGGCTGATGCCGTCGTTGTCGAAGTGGGCCACCGCGCGATAGGTCCCCGACGGGATCCGGGCCAGCTCGGCGCGGGTGCGCCGCTCGGACTGCTCGAGGAAGACGCGGGTGGCGTCGAGCACGGTGTCGCGGCCGTACTTGCCGAGGATCTCGTGGAAGTACGCGAGGCCCGCGCGGCACACCGCGATCATGGCCTGCACGTCCTTCATCGTGCCGCTCTCGGTGCGGATGTTGCCGCGGATCATCCGCAGCACCTCGTCGTTCAGCACCCCCCGATCGAAGAGCCGCACCGACTGGAAGCGCAGGCCCTCCTGGCGGAACTCCCGCGAGCCGACCTGCATGGAGCTCGGTACCGGGCCGCCCACGTCGCTCCAGTGGGCCTTCACCGAGACGAAGCCGGTGAGCTGGCCCTCCCAGAACACCGGGGCGTACATCGCCACGTCGTTCAGGTGGTTGCCGTTGCCCGCGTAGGGGTCGTTGTGGATGAAGACGTCGCCCTCGCGGAA
>CAMLFJ010000501.1 GCA_946479205.1 uncultured bacterium
CGAGCTCAGAGTGAGTGACTGGAGTTCAGACGTGTGCTCTTCCGATCTCCTGGAGCCAGGGGGAATTGTCGGCCATGACCGTGAGCGTGCCGGCCCGTAGCTCACCGGGCCGGGTGCGATGGGCCAGCTCCGCCCCGACGGCCCCGCGCCAGCCCTGGCGGATGCGCTCGGCGAGCAGGCGCTCTCCGAGGGCGGGTACGGCGGCGGTCAGCATCGTGCCTACGCGGACCGGGAAGGAAGAGCGGGCCGACCCCATCGTGGATCCATGATACTTGAGCCGGTATGTCCTCGCTAGCTTGAACGGGAGGCCGGCTGCTCGCCTGAGCGGGGCGGGGGCAAATTGACTCAGATCGTAGCGACATTTATAGTGTCGCTACCATGGCCCGACCCAAACGCGGGGAGATTCTGTCCCTGACGATCGACGACCTGGCCTTCGGGGGCGAGGGCGTCGGGCGGGCCGATGGCTACGTGGTCTTCGTCCCGGGCGGCCTGCCCGGCGATCGCCTCCGCGTGCGGCTCGTGCAGGTGCGCTCGCGCTTCGGGCGGGGGGTCATCGACGGCATCGAGGAGGCTTCGCCGCAGCGCGTGGAGGCGCCCTGCCCATACTTTGGGCGCTGCGGCGGCTGTCGCCTCCAGCACATGGCCTATCCCGCCCAGCTCGCCTTCAAGGCCAAGCAGGTGGTGGACGCGCTGGAGCGGCTCGGCGGGCTCAAGGGCATCGAGGTCCGGCCCATCATCGGCGCCCAGGAGACGTTCGGGTACCGGAACAAGATGGAGTTCACGGTGGCGCGGAGCGCGAAGGAGCCGCTGGTGGTGGGGCTCCACGAGGCCGATCGCTACGACTCGGTGCTCGACATCGAGCGCTGCCTCCTGCAGTCCGAGCGCATGAACGCGCTCCTGGGCGAGGGGCGCGCCTTCTTCATCGAGCGCGGGCTCACCGTCTACGAGCAGGACAGCGGCGACGGGCTCCTGCGCTTCCTCATGCTGCGCGAGGGCACGCACACCGGCGAGCTCATGGCCAACGTGGTGACGTCCGCGCCCGCGGTGTCCGAGCTGGCCCCGCTCGCCCAGCGCCTGCAGGCGCGCGATCCGGGCACGACCAGCGTGGTCATGAACGTGAACCCCAAGAAGGCCAGCGTGGCGGTCGGGGTCGAGGAGCACCTGCTGGGCGGCCGCGACCACATCCGCGAGGGGGTGGGCGGGCTCACCTTCCAGGTCTCGGCCAGCTCGTTCTTCCAGACCAACACCCGGCAGGCCGAGCGCCTCTTCGAGCTCGTCATCGAGTCCGCGGGGCTCACCGGGACCGAGACGGTCTACGACCTCTACTCGGGCACCGGCGCGATCAGCCTGCTCCTGGCCCGGCGCGCGCGGTGGGTGTACGGCGTCGAGGTGGCCCAGGCCGCGGTGGACGACGCGGGGGTGAACGCGGCGGCCAACCGGATCACCAACTGCACGTTCGTGTGCGGCGAGGTCCGCTTCGTGCTGCCCTCCCTGATCGCCAAGGGGGTGACCGCGGAGGTGGTGGTGGCCGATCCCCCGCGCGCGGGTTTCCATCCCAAGGCGCTGCACGCCCTCATCACGCTCGGCGCCCGCCGCATCGTCTACGTGTCGTGCAACCCCACCACGCTGGCCCGCGACCTGGGTGAGCTCGTGCGCGGCGGCTACCGGCTCGAATGGGTGCAGCCGGTCGACATGTTCCCGCACACCCCGCACATCGAGGCGGTGGCCCGGCTGGAGCGCGTCGGCTCGTGAGGTCGTACCTGCTGCGCCGGCTCTGGCAGTCGCTGCTCGTCCTCTTCGGCGTCTCGGTGGTGGTATTCCTGATCCTGCACCTGACCGGTGACCCCGCCGCGCTCCTGCTGCCCCCCGACGCGACCGCCGAGGACATCGCGAGGTTCCGCACCGCGATGGGCTTCGACGACCCGGTGGCCGTCCAGTACCTCCGATTCCTCAAGGGCGCGGTGCGCGGGGACTTCGGCGAGTCGTTGCGCCACGGGGAGCCCGCGATGCCCCTCGTGGTCGAGCGGCTGCCCGCCACCTTCCAGCTCGCGGGCGCGGGCCTCCTGATCGCGCTGGGCCTGGCGATTCCCGCGGGCATCATCTCCGCGATGAAGCGCAACACCGCGGTGGACTACGTCGCGACGGTGGCCGCGCTGCTCGGGCAGGCGATGCCGACCTTCTGGCTCGGGATCATGCTGATCCTGGTCTTCTCGGTGCGGCTGAACTGGCTGCCCTCCTCGGGTCGCGGCGGCCTCGAGCACCTGATCCTGCCCGCGATCACCCTCGGGCTCTTCACCACCGCGCGCATCACGCGGCTCACCCGCTCCGGGATGCTCGAGGTGCTCGCCCAGGACTACATCCGCACCGCGCGCGCCAAGGGGGTCGGCGAGTCGCCGGTGGTGTGGAAGCACGCGCTCAAGAACGCGTCGATCCCGATCGTCACCATCGTGGGGATCGACCTGGGCACGCTCCTCGGCGGCTCGGTGATCACCGAGACCATCTTCGCGTGGCCGGGGGTGGGGCGGCTGTCGGTGCAGGCCATCTTCAACCGCGACTATCCGGTCGTCCAGTCGGCGGTCTTCCTGCTCGCCAGCACCTTCGTGATCGTCAACTTCCTGGTCGACATCGTCTACACCTACCTCGATCCGCGCATCCGGTACCGGTGATGGCCGCGCGGCCGCCGTCCACTCCCGCCGAAGGCGCGCAGCTCCATCCCGCCTCCGCCCCCGCGATCGCGCCGCCGGCGCGCCCGCGTCCCTGGACGGAGCGCGAATGGGTCACGCTGCTCCGGCGGCTGGTGCGGCGCCGCACCGCGCTCTTCGGCATGCTCGTGGTGCTGGCGGTGATGGTGGCCGCGCTGGTCGCGCCGCTCGTGGCCCCGTTCGATCCGCTGGAGCAGGACATCGGCCAGCGGCTGCGGGAGCCGGGCTGGCAGGACGCGCAGGGGCGCGTGCATCCGCTCGGCACCGACCACCTCGGGCGCGACATCCTCTCGCGCATCGTCTTCGGCTCGCGCATCGCGCTGGTGGTGGGGCTGGCCGCGGTGGTGATCTCGGGCGTGCTCGGCATGGTCATCGGGCTCGTGGCCGGCTACTTCGGCGGGCGCATGGACGACTTCCTGATGCGCCTGGCCGACATCCAGCTCGCCTTCCCGTTCATCCT